>CAZLEC010000558.1:0-3407 GCA_964558245.1 uncultured Burkholderiales bacterium
TGCAGTTCGGCAAGCCGATCGGCGAGTTCCAGCTGATCCAGCTGAAGCTCGCGAAGATGGAAGTCGCGCGGCTCAACGTCGAGAACCTCGTGTTCCGCGTGCTCGAGTCGTCGGCGGCGGGCAAGCCGATGAACCTCTCCGAGGCGTCGGCGATGAAGCTCTACTCGGCCGGCGTTGCGACCGAGGTCGCGCTCGAGGCGGTGCAGCTCTTCGGCGGTAACGGGTACATGGCCGAGTACGAAGTGGAGCAGCTGGCGCGCGACGCGAAGGTGCTCCAGATCTACGCGGGCACCGACGAGATCCAGGTCGGTCAGATCGCGCGGGCGCTTCTTGCGTGAGCCCGGGCCGGCGTGAGGCCGGTCGAGCCGCCGCCGTCGCGATGGGATCTTCCCGATCCCGCCCCCGGCGACGGCGAGGTGATCGCCGCCGGCGGTGACCTCGAGCCGGGGACGGTGCTCGACGCGTACCGGCGCGGGCTGTTCCCGATGCGGGTCGACGGCGTGCTCGCGTGGTGGTCACCCGATCCGCGGGGCGTGATCCCGCTCGACGGCTTCCATGTGAGCCGGTCGTTGCGTGCGGCGATCCGCCGCTTCGAGATCCGGGTCGACAGCGCGTTCGGAGCGGTCATGCGGGCGTGCGCCGACCCCGGCCGGGAGCACGGTTGGATCGACGAGTCGTTCGTGGTCGCGTACACGCGGCTGCACGAACTGGGCTGGGCGCACAGTGTCGAGACGTGGCACGACGACCGACTCGTGGGCGGCCTGTACGGGCTGCGCATCGGTGGGTTGTTCGCGGGGGAGTCGATGTTCCACGCGGCGACCGACGCGTCGAAGGTGGCGTGCCGGGCGACGGTGGAGCTCCTCCGGATCGACGGCGCGCGGTTGTTCGACGTGCAGTGGACGACCCCGCATCTCCGCACGTTGGGTGCCGTCGACGTCACGCGGGCCGAGTATCTCCGCCTGCTCGCGGACGCACTCGGGCAGTAGGTTCGTCCGATGACCGATCAAGTGACTGTGTTCCACAACCAGGCGTGCTCGAAGTCCCGGGGGGCGCTCGCGATCCTCGACGAGCAGGGCGTCGCGTACGACGTCGTCCGCTATCTCGACACGCCGCCCGATCGCGCCGCGCTCGAACGGATCCTCGATGCGATCGACGACGAGCCCAAGGCATTGGTGCGCACCGACGACGACAAGTTCAAGGCGTTGGGCATCCCCAAAGCCGACGTGACCACACGCGAGCAGGTGATCGCCGTGCTCCTCGCGCATCCCGAGGTCATGCAGCGCCCGGTCGTGTTCGTGGGTACGCGCGCGGTGATCGCCCGCCCGTCGGAACGGGTGCTCGACCTCCTCGACTGAGTTCGTTCGCGTCGTGGGATATGCCGGCGCGGCGGGGTCATGTCTGTGCCCGTGGGGCCGGCGAGTACGCTGCCGGCGACCGAATTGAAGCCGTGAGCAGGAGCAAGACCGTGTCACTACCGAGCGTCGAGGACGTCCGCACCGAAGTGAAGCAGTGGCTCGAGGACAACTGGAACCCCGATCTCACCGTCGGCGAGTGGTGGGACGTCCTCGCTCGGTCGGGCTACGCGGCGCCGACGTACCCCGAGAACTGCTGGGGCAAGGGTTGGCCGCGAGACCTCGCCATGGCGGTGAGCGAGACGATCAGCGCGCACGGTGCGGTCGGCCCTCCGGCCGGTCTGGGCTACCTCCTCGCGGCGCCGACGATCGTCGCGCACGGCAACGAGCGCCAGCATCAGGTCGACCTGTTCCGCATCCTCTCCGGCCAGGACGCGTGGTGCCAGCTGTTCTCCGAGCCGGGCGCCGGTTCCGACCTCGCGAGTCTCACGACGCGCGCGATCAAGGACGGCGACGAGTGGATCATCACCGGTCAGAAGGTGTGGACCTCGACTGCGAAGCAGTGCAACGTCGGCATGCTGATCGCGCGCACCGATGTGGATCTGCCGAAGCACAAGGGCATCTCGTACTTCCGGTTCGACATGACCCAGCCGGGCGTGGAGGTACGCCCGCTCCGTGAGATGACGGGCCGGGCCCTGTTCAACGAGGTGTTCATCGACGGCGCGCGCGTGCACGACGACGACATGATCGGTGGACTCAACAACGGTTGGGCCGCGACGAACACCACGCTGATGGCCGAGCGCACCGGCCTCGGCACCGGCGGCTCCGGTGGTGCGGGCAACGCGTTCCCGGGCCCGATCACCGGTCAGCTCGACGACCGCGTCGGCGACCACGTGGGTCAGATCCGCACCGGCGGCACCGGCGGTGGCGGCACGGCCGCCGCGAACCGCCTCATCACCCTGGCCAAGGAGCTCGGCCGCAACACCGAGCGACCGATCCGCCAGAAGCTCGCGCACTTGTACACGCTCCAACAGCTGGGCCGGTTCTCCGCGCTGCGCGCCAAGACGCCGAGCCAGCGCACCGGCGGCGAGCCGAACATCGCGAAGTTGATGATGAGCGACTTGCTGCGGCTCCAACGGGAGGTCGGCAACGAGATCATCGGTGCGCACGGAATGGTGATGGGCGCCGACACGCCGGGTAACGGACTGGTGCAGGAGGTGACGCTGTTCTCGCCGGGCCCGTCGATCTACGGCGGAACCGACCAGGTGCAGCGCAACATTCTCGGCGAGCGGGTGCTCGGTCTGCCCAAGGAGCCCGGTCCGGCGAAGGACACGCCTTTCCGCGACCTCCTCGTGAACGGCTGAGCGCCGACGTTCGCCGGCCCGATGCTCGATCAGCTGCTCGCGACTCCGGGGGTGCAGGAGCGATGTTGCTTCGGCTCGTCGTTCGGGTTCCTCGCGTTGCACGGCGGGCTCGAAGCCGGCACCGCGGAGATCGCCCAGGCCGCCGCGGTCGCATCGAACGCATCGGTGTACGCAGTCGTACAGCCCGACGAGTTCCGCTGGCACGTTCCGTCGCACGCGTTCGACCCGGCGCAGTCCGACGTGCTCGACGCGTTCCTGGCGCACGTCGAGTGCGTGGTGTCGGTGCACGGCTTCGGTGGGTTGCGCGGCGACGACGATCGCTGGATCACCGGTTTGCTCGGCGGCTCCAACCGTGCGCTCGCGGCCGAGCTCGGCGCCCGCCTGCGCGAAGCCCTGCCCGGCTACCGTTGGATCGACGATCTCGACCGCATCCCCCCGCACTTGCGCGGTGTACATCCCGGCAATCCCGTGAACCGGGCGCGCTTCGGCGGTGTGCAGATCGAGCTCCCGCCGCGCGTCCGCAAGACCACGAGTGACTGCGCCGCGTTGGTGGGCGCACTCGCGGCCGTGGCGCTGGCGGCCTGATCTCACAGTCGCGGGCTGACAGGTCATTCGCGCGGCCGTCGGTAGTCGGGATGGCGGGGGTCGTCGGGTGGGACCATGGGTCGTGGGCCGTCGCCTTCGACGAGTG
>CAZLEC010000559.1:0-3395 GCA_964558245.1 uncultured Burkholderiales bacterium
ACGAGATCCTTCGGAGTGAGGGTCAGCGGCTCGAAACCTGCGGCGGCCACGACGACCGTGTCTTCGA
The DNA here is from genome assembly GCA_964558245.1 of uncultured Burkholderiales bacterium. Classification (GTDB taxonomy): domain Bacteria; phylum Actinomycetota; class Acidimicrobiia; order IMCC26256; family PALSA-610; genus JBBQER01. The sequence goes on from CAZLEC010000559.1 coordinate 68, forward strand.
TGCGCACGCCGCCGATGCCGGGAAGATATACACCCGGCTCGACCGTCACGACGTCGCCGACGACCAAGGTATCACGGCCGGTTGCGGCCACCCGGGGCGCTTCGTGGATCTCGAGACCCACACCGTGACCGGTCGAGTGCGAGAACGCTTCGGCCCAACCGGCGTCGGCGATCACGTCGCGCGACGCGCGGTCGATGTCGGCGCAGGCCACCTCGGCCGCGACGAGCGCGCGCCCGGCCTGTTGGCTCGCGAGCACGACGCTGTAGAGATGGCGCGCGTCAGGCCCCGGATCGCCGAGCGAAACCGTGCGGGTCATGTCGGAGCAGTATCCGTCGACGATGCAGCCGAAGTCGCACACCACCAGCTCGTTGCGACCGATGACGCGATCCGACGGACGCGCGTGCGGCTTCGCACCGTTGGGACCGGCCGCGATGATCGGATCGAAGCTGTTGCCGCTCGCGCCGCGCTCGCGCATCGCGAACTCGAGCTCGAGCGCGAACTGGCGCTCCGTGACGCCGTCGGCGAGCCGGGGCAACAGCGCCTGGAACGCGTCGTCGGCGATCGCGCACGCCCGGCGGATCCGGTCGACCTCCCCCGGGTCCTTCACGCGGCGGAGGTCTTCCACCAGCGCGCCGGCCGGCACGAGCTCCACCCCCTCGAACACGGTGACGAAGCCGCGGTGATCGGCCCAGGTGACGCTGTGGTCCTCGAGGCCGAGCCGGGCGCCGGGGGCCACCATCGCCGCGAGCGCGGCGTGCTGCGCGGCGGCGGTGAGGCCGATCTCGATGCGGACCGCCGGCGCGACACCGGCCGCGGCGAGCTGCTCGGCTGCCTGCTCGGTGTAGCGGCCGTCGGTGACGAAGAGCGCGTCGTCGGGCGCAACGAGGAGCATGCCGGCCGAGCCCGTGAACCCGGTGAGGTACCGCACGTTCGCCAGCTTGGTGACGAGCAGGGCGTCGAGACCGTCGGCCGCGAGCCGCGCGCGCAGGCGAGGCAGCCTCGGCCCGATCTCGAGCGGCGCGAGCGCCACCGCGGTCACGAGGCCGCCCCGCCGCCGGCGAGCCGGGCGGCAACTGCCTCGATCGCGAGCCGGTAACCGTCGGCGCGCAAACCGGTGATGGTGCCGTCGACGACCGGGGACACGACCGACCGGTGCCGCCACCGCTCACGCGCGTACGGATTCGAGAGGTGCACTTCGATCTTCGCGCCGTCGAACATCGCGAGCGCGTCGGTGATGGCGAACGCGTAGTGCGAGAACGCACCGGCGTTGATGACGATGGCGCCGCACCGACCCCGCGCGTCGTGAATCGCGTCGATCAAGGCTCCCTCGTGGTTCGACTGCACGTGCTCGACGTCGTGACCGAGCTTCGCCGCGGTCTCGCTCGCCAGCGCGACCAGCTCCGCGAGCGTCGTGGTGCCGTAGTGCTCCGGCTCCCGCTCCCCCAGCAGGTTCAGGTTGGGCCCCGAGAGCAACAGGATCTTCGCCATCATGCCTCCACTCGAATTGCCACGAACGCCTTGCGCACCGCCGCGGGATCGGGATCGACGACTCGCTCGATCCCGTCGGGGCCGTCGAGCACGAAGGTGAGCCCGCCACCCGACTTCTTGTCACGTTCCATGATCTCGATCAGGTCGTGGGCACGCAGGCCCGCAGGCGCTTCCGACGGCAGACCCAGCGCCCGGATCAGATGCTCGGTCCTCGGCACCAGATCGGTCGGGACCCGCTCGAGCGTCGTGGCGAGATGCGCCGCGAACACGAGGCCGACCGCGACCGCCTCGCCGTGCAGCAGCGCATGGCCGGTGGCGGTCTCGAGCGCGTGCGCAACGGTGTGGCCGTAGTTGAGCACCGCCCGCGCACCCGACCGTTCGTACTCGTCGGCCGTGACCACCCCGGCCTTGATCTCGACGCACCGGGCGATCACGTCGACCAGCACGTCGGGATCGCGGTCGACCAACGCGCCGATGCACGGCGTCACGAAGTCGTCGCCCATCAACGCGTACTTCGCGATCTCGCCGAGACCGCAGCGGTACTCACGGTCGGGCAGGCTCGCCAATACGCACGGGTTCACGAACACGGCGCGCGGTTGGTGGAACGCACCCACGAGATTCTTGCCCTCGGGCAGGTTCACGCCGGTCTTGCCGCCGATCGCGCTGTCGACCATCGCGAGCAGCGTCGTGGGCACCTGCACGACATCGATCCCGCGGTAGTACACGGCCGCCGCGAAGCCCGCGGTGTCGCCGACCACTCCCCCGCCGACCGCGAGCACGAGATCGCCGCGCAGCAGTCCCCACTGCGCGAACCGCCGGCCGAGATCCTCGATCGTCGCGAGCGACTTGGCGTCCTCGCCGTCGTCCATGAAGAACGTCTCGGACCTCACCTGGGCGCGCTCGATCACCGCGCGCACGAGCGGCCCGACGTGTTCGTCGACGTTCGGTTGGGTGACCACCGCGACCCGCAGCACCCGCTCGACAACCGAATGCAGCTGCTCGTACGAATCGTCGATCACGACGTCGTAGCTGCGCTCGCCGAGCTCGACCGCGACCCGCTCGCTCACGACACCATCTCCGCGTAGACCGCGAGCACGGCATCGGTCACGTCGTCGACCTCGCGGCCGTCGGTCTCGACGACGGAGTCGGCCGCGGCGGTATAGGCGTCGGCGCGCAACGCGGAAAGCCGCGCGAGCGCGCCCGCCGGGTCGCCGGCGAGCAGTGGTCGGCTCTCGTCGTTCCCGACCCGTGCGGCCAACACCGCGGTCGGCGCCTGGAGCCACACCACCACACCCGCCGCGCGCAGCCGCCGCCGGTTGTCGGCGTCGACCACGGTCCCACCCCCGCACGCGATCACCAACGGCTGCGGCGACGCGCACACCTCCACGACCACCTCGCGCTCCGACTCGCGAAAGCGATCCTCGCCGCCGGTCCGCCACAGCTCCTCGAACGGCATCGCGGCGCGGGTCACGATCAACTCGTCGGTGTCGACGAACGGCCGCCCGAGCCGCTCCGCACACCGCCGGCCCACCGTCGTCTTGCCCGCGCCCATCAAGCCGACGAGTACGAGATGCCGTCGTTCGCTCATCGCTTGCTCATGGCGGCTCGCGGGCTCGCTCATCGCAGCGAAGCGCGGTACGCGTCGTGATTGCGCACGAACTCGGTCACGGAGTCGCCGCCGAACTTGCGCAACGCCTCCGACGCGAGCACCAGCGCCGTCATCGTCTCCGCGACCACACCCGCGGCGGGGACCGCAGTGACGTCGGTGCGCTCCTTGAACGACACCACTTCCTGCTTGGTCTCCGTGTCGACCGTCTTCAGCACCGGCCGGTTCAGCGTG
>CAZLEC010000560.1:0-3384 GCA_964558245.1 uncultured Burkholderiales bacterium
CGTCGAGGAGGTTGTTCCAGGCGATTGACCAACCGCCGGCAATCGTGCGGCCGATCCCGGGAGCAGTCAGACCTCGCGTGAGCCCGGCCACCAGTCGCGGGCTGCGGAGCAAGCGGCGTTGCACTGACGCGGTCGTCGACAGATACGGTGCCTGGGTGCGCGCCAGGTGTGCTCGGTAGCGATCCGGCGCTCGTTCCATGCCACCGAGAACTGCGTCGGCTGCCGCCCGACCGCTGTCCATTGCTTGCGCGATGCCCTCGCCCTGGAGCGGATTTACCAAGCCGGCGGCGTCACCGACCAGGAAGACACAGTTGCGTGCCGGGGTCGTACCCACGAGTCCCATCTTGAGCCAGGCACCCAGCCGCCGCTCCCGAGGCACAGGCGCGTGAGCATCGAGAACGCCAACGCTCGCTGCGTGCTCGAGAAACGCGTCCAGGTCTCGCGTCGCACGTCGGGCCGCGGTCCGGTCCGAGAGCACACCGACTCCGAGACCGACGTTCGCACGACCGTGCCCCGCCGGGAACACCCAGCCGTACCCGGGAAAGGCTGCACCGGGATCCGGCGTCCAAAACATGATGTGCGGCTCCTCGACGGCCGCCTCGACGTAGGAGCGAACTGCGAAACCCCACAACACACGGCTCGCCGCGGAAAGGCCGGCCGCCTCCGCGACGCGGCTCGTCGCTCCGTCGGCACCGACGATCACATCTGCCCGCACGCGGGACTGCGAGGCGGACGAGGTCGACAGCGTGAACCCGGTGACGCGACCGCAATCATCGAGGATGGGCTCGTCGGCGCGGCCAACGATGAGCTCCGCACCCGCGGCGACCGCGGCGCGCTGTAACGTCCCGTCGAACAAGGATCGCTGTACGACGAGCCCATAGCCCGGATAGGTGCGACCGGGCGGTGCGGGCAGCCTCACGCGATTACCGGCTGGTCCCACAACGATCATGTCACTGACGCGGGGCACGCTGGGCATGTCGACATTCAGGTCGTGCAGCAGCTGTACCCCTCGGGGCCCGATGAGATCCCCGCAAGCCTTGTCCCGAGGGAACGTGGCCTTGTCGACGAGTGCGACTCGCGCGCCGCCTCGGGCCAAGACGAGCGCGGCGATGCTCCCGGCGGGTCCGGATCCGACGACGAGCGCGTCGAACCGTTGATCTGTCATCCGAGTGTTCCCATTGGCGCCTGCACTGTACGGTCAGGTGCGAGGAGGCCCTGTGCAGGCAACGGCAGTTGATCCCAACCAGTTCGCTCAGGACTTGTTCCGGCGGCTCCCGCGTCACTACGACGCACTCGAAGAGCTGCTGTCCCTGGGACAGAACGGCCGCTGGAGACGGGAGATGGTCGGCCACGTCGCCGACCGCGCCCCGAGGTCCATCCTCGACGTGGCCACCGGGACCGCGGGGGTCGCCCTCGTGCTCGCTCGGCGCACCGAAGCAGCCGTCACGGGAGTCGATATCACCGAAACGATGCTCCGACGGGGGCGCGAGCGCGTGGATCTGGCTGGAGCTTCGGGTCGGGTGCGGCTCCTCGTCGGCCAAGCCGAACGGCTTCCCTTCCCCGACAATTCGTTCGACGCGCTGACGTTCACGTATCTGCTCCGTTACGTCGCCGATCCCGCCGCGACATTGCGCGAGCTCGCTCGCGTTCTTCGGCCCGGAGCCGCGATCGCAAGTTTGGAGTTCGCGGTCCCGACGAGTCGGTTCTGGCACTTCTGGTGGTGGCTGTACACGCGCGGCGTGCTTCCGGTTGCGGGTTACCTCACGGGCGGCCGTGAATGGAGTCGGGTCGGTCGCTTCCTCGGACCCAACATCTCGAATCACTACCGCCGCTACTCGGTGGCCTGGACCGTGCAGGCGTGGACGGACGCCGGCTTCGTGAACATCGGCGTTCGTTCGATGAGCCTCGGCGGCGGGCTCGTGATGTGGGCCGAGAAGCCGAACCGTTGACAGTGGAACGGCCGGCCTTCTACGCGGCCCGCCCGGGCGGCTGGCGCGACTGGTGGACGATGCTGCACCCGCCGTACACGGCCTGGCACCTGTCGTATGTCGTCATCGGCGCGTGCCTCGCGCCGAACACCGACGGCGCCCGCCTCATTGCGACCTTGCTCGCCTTCTTCTTCGCCGTCGGCGTCGCGGCCCACGCGCTCGACGAGTTGCACGGCCATCCACTGCACACCACGATTGCCGACGGGTGGTTGGTGGCACTTGGTGCCGGTGGCCTCGTGATGGCATGTGCCCTCGGCGTCGTCGGCGTTGCGACGGTCGGCCCCGGCCTCCTCGCGTTCATCGCGATCGGCCCGCTCCTGGTTCTGGGTTACAACCTGGAGCTCTTCGGTGGCTGGATCCATACCGACCTCGGCTTTGCCGTCGCATGGGGCGCATTTCCCGTACTCGTCGGCTACTTCGTCCAGGCCGGCCACCTGGACCTGACTGTGGCATTCGCGGCGCTCGCCGCCCTGGAATTGTCAGTCGCGCAACGGGCGCTGAGCACGCCGGCGCGCGCTCTACGCCGGCGTACCGCGAGCATCGACGGCCGCATCATGTTCCACGACGGACGCGAGCACGCGCTCGACGCATCCGCGCTGCTCCGGCCACTTGAACGCGCGCTCAGCACGCTCTCCTGGGCCATGGTCGCACTCGCGCTCGCGTTGGTGACGAGCCGCGTCTTCTAACGTCAGCTTTCTTCAAGGACGCGGCGACGAAAGCCGTCGACCGTGGCATCAACGACGCGATCGTGACCCCAGCGAAGCAACGGCGGCGCGATCCTCGCGGCGAGCCGCATCGGCCGCTGCATCATTTCGACAGTCCACGTCGCATGCGCTCGCGCCTCCACGTCGTTGCCGTCGAACGTGATCCGCGCCGCGCCCTCGAGGTCGCCGTGCACCAGTGCCGTGATGGACCGTTCGGGGACGCAATCTTCGAGAACGACATCGAGCCGCATTCGATACGGAAGCGGAGGTACCACGACTCCATGCAGCACCGTGCCCTGCTCAAGGGCGGCTCCGTCGGAGGAGAACTCGTCAAGCCAGCTCCACCACGATGAATAGCAGTCGATGCGCGCCATCGTCGCCCACAGGTGGGCCACGGAAACCGGGAAGACGAAGGTGGCATCGTATTCGATGACGCACGCGGATACGGGCACAGCTCGCACGCTACGGCCCGTTGGGCGTCGTTGCTCGCCGCTCGTACTCGGTGACGCGCCGGCGACAACGACGGCGCAGCCACCCAACATCAGAATTCGTAGACGAATTCTCAGACGGCAGCGCGTCGCGCCAGGAGGACACGTCCTTGGGTAGCTGGTCGGAGGAGCGAGTCGAACCCCGTGTTTCACGCGGGTGAGGCGCGTGTCGGTTCTGTGAGGGTGTCGGCGGCAAGGGTCCCG
>CAZLEC010000561.1:0-3384 GCA_964558245.1 uncultured Burkholderiales bacterium
ACTGCCGCACGACCTCACGGGTCGCGGCCGACCAGCGCGCGTGGCCAACCACCGGGTGCAGTACGTCGCCGGCGCGCACGTGACGAGCAATCGCGTCGGCAAGGGTTGCCCGCTTGTTGTCCAAACTCGAAACCCTCTCGACTTCTCACCGAAACGTAGCGATGCGACCACGGCGAGCCGCAGTCGGTCCCCGAGACTTGCCGGAAAGATCCCGCTAGTCTCCCACGAATGCCAACTGCCACTATCTCCGCGTCGGGTCGACGCTACCGCGGGCTGTCGGCCGAAGAGCGCAAAGCTGATCAGCGCGAGCGCCTCGTACGCGCCGCGATCAACGAGTTCTCGGTACGCGGGTATCACCGAACCTCGGTCGAAGACATCGTGCGGAGCGCGCACACGAGCCGCACCGCGTTCTACGCGTTCTTCGACAATCGCGAAGCCGCGATGTACAGCGCGCTGCAAGCGTCGCTGCAAGGGTTGCTCGACTCCGTGCGCAAGGATCTCCGCAACCGCGGTTCCGACAAGAGCCTGCTCGAAGTCGGCGTCACCGCGTTCGTCGAGTACCTCGTGTCCGATCCCGCGGCGGCGCGCATCTTGTTGCTCGAGGGCATCGGCACCTCACCCGAGGTGAACGCGCTCCGCGCTCGCGTACGGTGTCAGGTCGCGACGCAGGTCTGCGAGATCTGGGTCGACTTCGACCCGAAGGCTGCGCAAGCGCCACAGGCGTCGGCGGTGGCCGTGGGCGTGTTCGGGTTGCTCCTCGAGTCGATGCTCCACTTGGTGGAGAGCGGCCGGCTCGACGAGGCGCCCTCGCACATCCCGGCACTCGTCAAGGCAGTCGAGCGGATGCTCGCGCCCGCCGACTGAGCCGTATACCCGCCCCGACATCTCGGTTCCGTGTTGAAGCTCGGCATCGTCACGCCGGTGCTCACCCTGCTCCCACGCGCCCACGCAACCTGGGAGGAGAACGGCACATTTGCCGATGTTGTGGGGCTCGTACAGGAGGCCGACCGGCTCGGCTACCACCACTGCACCTGCTCCGAGCACGTCGCGATCCCGGTGGCGGTCGCCGAGACGCGCGGCGCGCGCTACTGGGACCCGCTCGCGACCTTCGGCGCGCTGAGCGCTCGCACCTCGGACATCCGCTTCGCAACCCACGTGCTCGTGCTCGGCTACCACCACCCGCTCGAGATCGCGAAGCGATACGGCACCCTCGACGAGATCACAAACGGTCGCGTGATCCTCGGTGTCGGCGTCGGATCATTGCGGGAAGAGTTCGACTTGCTCGGCGCGCCCTTCGCCGACCGCGGGGAGCGCGCCGACGACGCGATGCGCGCACTGCGCGCGTCCCTTTCCGCGCGCGAGCCTGAGTATCACGGCCGCCACTACGACTTCGCCGGCTTCGTCGTCGACCCGCACGCGCGGCAGGCGCGCGTTCCGCTGTGGGTCGGTGGTCGCACCGCGCGTTCATTGCGGCGCGCGGTCGAGCTCGGCGACGGTTGGGCGCCGTTCGGCCTTCGCACCGCGGAGATCGGCGAGATGCTCGCCCGCGCGCGCGACACGGATGCGTGGCTCGCGCGCGACACGCCGTTCGAAGTCATGTTGCAAAACGAGCATCCGCTCGATCCCGCGGGCGAGCCCGAACGCGTCGCCGAGCAGTTGGCCCGCTTCGAAGAGATCGGCGCGACCGGATGCAACGTCCGGTTCGTTCACCATTCGCGGGAGCACTACAAGGAGCAACTCGCCGCGCTCGCGGCGATCACGGCATAGGTAATTTCACCAATTTCCATGTGAACCCGCCGTCGGCGCTCGCGAAAAGACCAGTGTGCAGGTCGGCGTAGACGAGCCCGTTCGCCACCGTCAGGCCCTCCACGTAGGGCCCGGTCAGCACCGTGCGCCGGGGCGCCTTCCCCGCGGAGACGGCCACCACCTGGTTGCCGTCGACCGCCACTACGCCGCCCGCGTCGAGGAACACCGCGACCGGCAGGTTCATCGCCGCGCCGGAGGCGAGTTCGTGGCCGGTCATCGCCACCGAGGCGGCCAGATGCCATTCGGAGTTGCCTGCCCGGCTCCCGGCCCAGAGCTCGAGCGTCCTGGCGCCGGTCGCGAAGCGCACGACGGAACGTCGATGGCGCCGCCGATGACGGTCGGGAGGCCGGCGGCGTGCGGCCCCGCGATCGCCGGCCCGAACCGCTGCCCCGAGGACCCGCCGTCGTCGGTCCGGTAGAGGTCGGCGAAAGAGCCTAGGTCCGAATCCGGGGGCGGCTTGCCGGCCTCGGTCATCCCCACCGCATATCCCTCGCGGACGCTGACGAACTCGAAGTTGGCCGGCGTGCCGAACGACGCCGCGACCCCCGCTCGGGTCGAGGCGACCTGCTGCCAGGTGCGCCCACCGTCGCCCAAGGCGAGCAACGCGAGCCAGGCCCGGCGCGCGTGCCGCGGTGAGATCACCCCAGGCGTTCGATCACCGTGCCGTTGGCCTGGCCGCCGCCTTCGCACATCGTCTGGAACCCGTAGCGACCACCGGTTGCCTCGAGGTGGCGGAGCAGGCGGGTGAGCAGCGCCACCCCCGACGCACCGAGCGGGTGACCGACGGCGATCGCGCCGCCGCGCGGGTTGAATCGCTCGAGCGGGTAGTCGAACTCCTTCTGCCACATCAGCGCGATCGATGCGAACGCCTCGTTGCACTCCACGGCGTCCCACTGGTCGGGCTTCATATGCGAGCGATCCATCAGCTTGTACGTGACGGGCACCGGCGCCGAGAGCACCAACACCGGATCTTCGGCCGCGACGGCAAAGTGGGCGAAGCGGGCGCGGATCGGCAGCCCGAGCCGCTCGGCCACCGAACGCTCGGCGATGAGCATCGCCGAAGCACCGTCGGTCATCTGCGACGAGTTGCCGGCGGTGATCGCGGGGGCCGGCTGATCGTCGGACACCCACGCCGGCGGCAGCGACGCGAGCTTCTCGAGCGTGGTCTCGCGGCGGATGCCTTCGTCGGCGGTGAGCACCGCCCCGGTGGGCTGACCGTTCTCGTCCTTGATCGGCACCGGCACGATCTCGCCGGGGAAGAAACCGTCGTCGGTGCTCACCGCGGCGCGCCGGTGCGACTCGAGCGCGAACGCGTCCATCTCCTCGCGGGTGATCCCCCACTTGTCGGCGAGCACCTGCGCGACCCAGAACTGGATGCCGAGCGTGTTGTTGGTGTTCTCCATGAAGCCCGGGCTGAACGGGCCGGTGCCACCGCGCGCGTTCGACGACATCGGCGCACGCGTCATCGACTCGACGCCGCACGCGATCCCGATGTCGTAGGCGCCGGCGATCACGCCCTGCGCGGCGAAGTGCGCGGCCTGTTGCGACGATCCGCACTGGCGGTCGACGCTCGTCGCG
>CAZLEC010000562.1:0-3364 GCA_964558245.1 uncultured Burkholderiales bacterium
GCCGAAGAGCTCCTGGTTGAAGTAATTGCCCCACCGGCCGATCGCTTGCGCGACCACGACACCCGGCCCGATGGCATCGAGCAAGGCGAGCGTGTCGAGGTGCCGGCGACGCGCGAGGATCACGACGACGACGAGTCCGCCGCCTACGGCGCCCCAGATGGAAAGGCCGCCCTTCCAGATCTCGAAGGCGCCGACGACCCCGCCCTCGCTCCACTTGTATCCGGTGAACAGGTGGTACACCCGGGCGCCGATCACGCCGGCCACCACCACCGGCACCGCGATCTCGGAGATCACCTTCGGGTTGTTGCTGGTGCGTTGCCACCGGACGTCGGCGATCTTGGCTGCTACGAGTACCCCGATGGCGAGCATCAGGCCGTACGCGTGCAACTGCAGCGGTCCGATGTGCACGATTCCGTGCTTCGGACTCGGGATGTATCCCAGCATCGGCCCGCATCCTACGACTGCTCGCCCGTTCGCCGCCCTCGCCTCCCCCGGAGGGCCGGGCGGCGTTCAAGGTCGGCGCGTCGGTCGGTCGATGGATACGGGATGGTGAAGAGGAAGCTTGCGGTCGGCGCGCTCTCGGTAGTCATGCTCACGTCGTTCAACATCCCACGCCTGCCGTTCGCGGCGGCCGCTTCGCCGCGGGCGCAGGCCACGCCGAACGCCTCGCATTCGCCGACGATTGCCGGCTGTCCGGTATTGCCTTCGAACAACGCGTGGAACGAAGACGTGTCGAAGCTGCCTGTGCGCAAGGACTCCGCGACGCTGATCAACACGATCAGCGCGACCGGCGGCAAGACGATGCTGCACGCCGACTTCGGCGGCGGCGGCGCCTACGGAATTCCGTTCGTCATCGTTCCCGCGAAGCAGAAGAAGGAGCCGATCCACTACACGGCGTACGGCGACGAGAGCTCGCCCGGCCCGTTCCCCATTCCGCCCAACGCGCCGGTCGAGGGCGGCGCGTCGAGCTCCGGTGATCGTCACGTGCTGGTTGTCCAGAGCGGAACGTGTCATCTCTACGAGCTCTACGACGCGTTCTGGCGCGGGACGCATTGGGACGCGGGCTCGGGAGTCAACTGGAACCTGACCTCGAACAAGTTGCGGCCGTTGGGTTGGACTTCGGCCGACGCGGCCGGTCTGCCGATCTTTCCCGGCCTTGCTCGCTACGGCGAGACTGCAACCGGGTCGATTCACCACGCGCTCCGGTTCACGGTGGCGGAGACCCAGGCCGGATACATCTTCCCCGCGACGCACTACGCGTCGTCGTCGACGAATCCCGATCTGCCTCCGATGGGACTCCGGCTGCGCCTGAAAGCGAGCTACTCGCTCGCCCGGTTCCACGGTGAGTCACTGGTGATCCTGAAGGCATTGAAGAGGTACGGCATGATCGTCGCCGACAACGGCTCGTCGTGGTACGTCAGTGGCGCGGCCGACCCCCGCTGGAACGACAACGACCTCGACCAACTGAAGACCGTCCCCGGCGCCGCCTTCGAGGCCGTGAACACCGGCCCCACCCGTCGTTAACATCCGGAATATTCGGCTGCGACCTCCGGCCCTGCGGATCTGCACCTGATGAGGGTGTGATCCGACCTGGCCGCGGGAGCGAATACCCGGAGAACGAGCCGGTCTACCCAGGCGCTTAGGGGGCAATTGTGGAAGGCATTGCGATGTTGCAGCGGGTCGTCGACACGACCAACGGCGTGCTCGAGCACACCGCTCCCGAGCAACTCTCGAACCAGACCTTGTGCACCGAGTGGACGGTCAAGGACCTGGTCAACCACATGGTCGGCGGCGCCACGATGTTCGCCATCTCCGCCGAGCAGGGCTCGGTTCCCGACGAGATGCTCGGCCAGCTCATGGGCGGCGACAACGTCGGCAGTGACCCGATGGGCGCCTGGACCGCCGCGGCGAAGCGCGCCATGGCCGCGTTCGAACAGCCCGGTGCGATGGAGAAGATCGTCGCGTTGCCGTTCGGGCAGATGCCGGCCGGCATCGCGCTCAACATCGCGATCTTCGACGTCGCGACGCACGCCGTCGACCTCGCGCGCGCGACCGGTCAACACGTGACCGACACCGAGTTGCTCGAAGGCGCGCTGGCCCTCGGCCGCCAGATGGTCGGGCCCGAGCTGCGCGTCCCCGGCGTCTTCGGCGACGAGCAGGCGATCAGCGCCGGGGCATCCGCCGAGGATCAGTTGCTCGCGTTCGCCGGCCGCAAGATCTGACCCGATCCCGGCGCGGCCGGCGCGGGTGCGCCGATCAGGGTGACGACGGCATCGACTCCGGTTCCGGGCGCGTCGTCGAGTCGCGCGGTGCCGGCCGACGACTCGGCCAGGCGCCGCACGATCGAGAGCCCGAGCCCGGATCCTCCGGCGGGGGCGGCAGCCGCGCGCCAGAAGCGGTCGAACGCTCGCGCCCGTTCGTCGGGACCGAGCCCGGGACCCTGGTCGATCACGTGTATCTCGACTCGGGTACCGGCCGAGGCGACGCGCACGCTGACGGTATCGCCCGCCTTCGAGACCGACAGCGCGTTGTCGACGAGATTGTCGACGATCTGCTCGACCGCGCCCGGCGTGACGCTCGCCCACGCCGCGCCTCTCGCGTCGACGACGAGTTGCACGCCGCGATCTGCAACGGCGGCGCTCCACGCGTCGCCGCGCGCCCGCACGATGGCGGCGACGTCGAGTGGCTCGGGCGCGAGCCGCCCGGCGTCGTCGCGGGCGAGCACGAGCAGACCGTCGACCAGGCGGCTCATCCGCGTCACGTCGGCGATGATCGCCGCGATCGCGGCATGCTCGGGCTCGGCGACACGCGCGTCGAGGTTCTCGAGGCGGAGGCGAAGTGCCGTGAGCGGGGTGCGGAGCTGATGCGACGCGTCCGCGACGAATTGCTGTTGGGCGCCGACCAGTCGCGAGATCTTCGACGCCATGCGATTGAACGCGTCGACGAGATGCTGGAGCTCCGGCGGACCGTTCTGCGCGGGGACCCGCGTCTCGAGATCGCCGCGGGCGACGCGGTTGGCGGCGCGCTCGAGCTCTCGAACCGGTCGGGTGACGCTGCGTGCGAGCAGCCAGCCGACGGTCATGATCAGGAAGAGCACGAGCAGGCACAAGAGCGCGAGCTGGCTCCACGTTCTGCGGATACGCGAGCTCAGCGTCGCGCTCGTATAGGTGATCCGCACGGCCCCTTTGACCCCGTCGCTCCCGGCGATCGGGACCGCGGCGTAGATGAGGTCGGTGCCGAGCGTGTCGGAGTGCCGGATGCCGTCGGAGCTGGTCCCGGCCAGTGCTTTGACCATCTCCGGGCGCGCGGCGGACGAGAAGTTCCGGGCCGGGCCTTTCAGGTTCTCGGTGTCGAGCAGCGCGAC
>CAZLEC010000563.1:0-3363 GCA_964558245.1 uncultured Burkholderiales bacterium
GGAAGTTGTCGGGCGCGAAGGCCGAAGCGATCGCGGCGGCGGCCGAGGTCGCGCCCGAAGCCGAAGCCGACCTGTTGGAGGGTGCGGAGGACGCCCCGCTGGCCGACATCAAAGAAAGGTGTTTGCGGGCGCGGGCCAAGGATCGCGACGCCGCGCACGCACGGATCCGCAAGACCCGATCGTTCAAGGAGCTCACCGACGCCGAGGGCGGCTGGAACGTGGTTGTCCGGGGGCCGGTCGAGGCCGGTGCCGCGTTCCGGGCTGCGCACCGGCCGATCGTCGAGGAGCTGTTCAACGCGGCTAGGGCCGAGGGCCGGCGCGAGCCGTACGAGGCGTACGCGTTCGACGCGTTCATCGAGCTCGCCCGCCGCGCGAACAACGGTACAACCGCCGGAGACACCGCGACCGTCGAGCCCGACGCCGAAGCGGCGCCGGCCAAGGCGAAGGCGACACCCGCGGGATATCTCGAGATCATCCGCATCGATCACACGGCCCTGCGGCGCGGGTCAGTCGTCGGTGACGAGGTGTGCGAGATCGTCGGCCTCGGACCGATCCCGGTCTCGGTCGCGCGGGAGCTGTTGGGCGACGCGATCTTGAAACTCGTGATCACCAAAGGCGTCGACGTCGCCAACGTCACCCACCTCGGCCGCTCCGCCACCGTGGCCCAACAAGTGGCGCTGTGGTGGAAGTCGGCCGCGTGCACCGTGTTGGGCTGCACCCGCACCCGGCAACTCCAGAACGACCACCGCTACGAATGGGCCAACACCAAACGCACACGACTCGACGAGCTCGACCCGCTCTGCAAACACCACCACGACCTCAAAACCAGAAACAACTGGGCGCTCGTCGACGGCGACGGCCCACGACCCATGGTCCCACCCGACGATCCCCGCCACCCCAACTACCGACCACCGCCGTGACCATGATGCCGCTCGCGAGAACGACTGGTCAGTGCAGGCCGGGGAGCTGGGCGCGGATTGCGTTGGCGATCGCGGCTTGGCCTTGCTGGTTGGGGTAGCCGAATCGCCAGAGGCCGACCTTCGGGCCGCCGGTGAACAGGAAAGGATTGCGCGTGCACATCCCGTGGCCCGTGAACACGCTGCCGCCGGCGAGGTTCACGAGATGATCGTGCGAGTGCTGCTCCATCTCGGTCGCGATCGCGCGGTTCAACGCGTTCTGGATGATCACCGAGTGCGCGTACGCCTTCTTGAGCACACCGGGTTGGGCCAGCTGCGCGCAGACCTCCGAGTGATCGATGTTCACGAACTCGGAGAGCGTCGGCAGCGGTTGGTAGTAGTTGAGCACCACCACGATCGCGTCGGGCTGCTGGCGCCGGATGCGCGTGAGGATCGCGCCGAGCGCGACGCGCATGTCGTTCAGCCGGTTGTTCTCCCCACCGGTGAGACCACTTCCGGAGGTGCACTTCTTCGAGTTCTCGCCGTAGACCTTGTAGGGCACGTAGATCTTGAGCTCGTGCATCAGGCACCCACCGAAGTCGATGTCCTCGGCGCCGACCTGAACCGTCACCAGCGCGGCGGGCGCGGTGCCGAGATGCGCGATCTCACTCGGATCGACCGTCTTGTGGGGCTTCGCCGAATGGCACTGCACGTCGGGGCCGTTGATGTTCGACGCGACCGAGGGCGCGCCGCTCACGGCCAGCTGGTCGCCGGTGAGCGTGCAGCCGGTCTTGCGGAAGTTGATGCTCATCCCGAGGCTCTTGGCCAGCAGGCTCGGGTACGCGAGGCGCGACGGCGGCTGGTTCGGAGCCAGCCCGCTGTGCGCGGTCGTGCTCGGGTTCGCGAGGCCGAAGCCGTACGGCACGGAGTCGCCGAGCGCGACATAGCGACGGGGGGCCGGCTTCGCAGCGGTCGCCGCGACCCGGCCGGCGCCGGCTGCCGCGGTCGACGGCGCCGCGCCGGCGGTGACCACCGGAATCGCGCCGGCAATCGTCAAGCTCACGGCGACCGCCAACCCGAGTCTCCGCCGTATGGCCACAGCTCTCATCCCCGCCACGAGCGCGCCGCGCGCGCTGACATCGCTGTCATCGCTGTCATTTCCCTGCGCAACCTTAGGCCCAGTTCCGGGCGCGCGGAATGGCTGGTTTCACGCCTCCGCCGGCCGGTACCGCAAGAACAGGAAGTCGTCTTCCTCGCAGATCGAGCGCAGCCGGAGCTCCCGCAATTCGTGGAGCGTCGAACCCGAGATGAGCCGCTTGGCGTCTCCGCTCGCGAGTCTCGGCGACAGCGTCACACAGAGCTCGTCGAGCAGGTCGGCGCGAGCCAGGTCGCCGTTGAGCGTCGGGCCGCCCTCCGCGAGCACGTTCTCCGCCCCTCGCGCGCGCAGCTCGTCGAGCGCCGCCGGCAGGTCGACGTCTTCGTCGCCGACGACGATGACGTCGGCGACCTCCGTCGCGCGCGCACGATCGGCCTCAGGAGCCGCCGCGACGGTGATGACGAGCGGCCGCTCGACGGCGTCCGCGAAGAACGGGGTGTCCCACTCCATGCGGCAGCTGCGCGACACGACGGCGATGGGCGGAACCGGCCGCTGACCGCGTTGGCGGCGCGCGTCTTGTATCGCGTCGCTCATGACCGCGGGGCCGTAGTGCTCCGACCGCATCGTGCCCGCCGCGACGAGCACCACATCCGCGAACGAGCGGAGCACCGAGAAGAGGGCTTTGTCGGCGGATCCTCCGAGCGCGCCGGATACGCCTCCCCACGACGTACCACCGTCGACGCTCACGATCATGTTCAGTCGGACGCATGGACGATGCTCGTTCCGTGGGAGGTCGGCATACACGACAACCGGGTCGACCACGCCGACCGCGTCGGGAAACAGCATCCGCATCGGTTCAGTATGTCGAGCGCGGGCGGCCGCCGGCCGCCGATGCGCTCAAACCCGCTGCCGCGGCTCCGCGAAACGACGTTGGCTGCGGTCGATGAACTGGCGAACAGCTTCGTCGGGAGCGAGGCTCATCCGCCGGGCGAGATCGACGAAGTTGGAGCACTCGGCTCGGCGCACCGACCGACGAAGCTCGACGTTCGCGTGCGTACGGGCCGCGGCCCGCGTTTCGACCTGCGTCAACCCGACCACGTTCCGTCCCTTTCGTTGTCTGTCCGTAGAGATACCCACTTGGAAGTGCCGGTAAACCGTGGTTTCATTGGTTGGACCATGGGGTACGAAGGAACCATCCCGGGGCGCTCGGGTTGTAGCCCCCAAATCCCCGCAGGTTTCCGTGTCACACCCGAGCGCCCCCTTCTCGACCGCCGCGCCGACGTCGGGACCCGACGATGACGGCGCCGCGCCCGCCGGATGTCGGTTGACACCCGCCGATGGTTTACTGAGGCGATGACGAGCGGCAGTTCG
>CAZLEC010000564.1:0-3357 GCA_964558245.1 uncultured Burkholderiales bacterium
CGAAGTGCGCGGAGTCGACGCGTTGCAGGGCCTGGGGCATGCACCCGAGGCTGAAGAGGGCACCCACGAGGAGGGCCCGCGCTCGCAGCGAATCCCGGTCGGCGCGCACCGCGCGCCAACCCACGAGCACCAGGAACGCGACGACGGCGAGGAGCAGGAAGAACCACAGGAAGAGTTGTTCCGATGCGTGCGGCGACGGGATCGGCCACCGCAGCTGCTGGAGCAGACCCGCGCGCTGCAGGAAGCCGTCGACGTGCGACCACGGCGGCGGGATGGGGAGCCCGCGCCCGCCCCGGAGGTGGAACACGGGATCGAGCACCATGCCGCGCACCGCATTGCCCACACCGGCCGTCGCGACCTGGATCACGTACGGCGCGATGCCGACGCCGATGCCGGTGAGCAGCCGCTCGACACGCGGCCGGCTCATGCCGCGGGACAGCGCGAACGTGGAGAGCCCGACCGCGATCACGAGGTCGAGCCGGAACAGGACCGCGATACCGAGCAGCAGGCCGGCGCCCAGCGCGAGCCGGCGCGCGCCGCGTTCTCCCGGATCGTCTCCCGGGCGCTCGCGCGCGCGGAGTCCGAGTGCGAGGCCGACCACGCCCAGCCCGACGCCGCCGACCCAGGCGAGCGCGGTGAGCCCGAACGGGATGATGACGAGCGCGGAGGTGACCGCGCCGCACGCGGCCACGACCCGGCCGGAGCGCCGCGCGATCGCGTAGACACCGAACACGATCGCGAGCTGTTGGCCGAGGCCGAACAGCCGCTCGGTCAGCAGCGAGACGCCGAAGACCTTGAACGCCCCGGCGAGAGCCCACAAGCTCCCGGGCCCGTACAGGTGCAGGAAGTCCTTGTTCGGGATCGCGCCGTGCAGCACGAGCTCCGGGAAGACGAGCATGAAGCCCTCTTCCATCGGCGGTCCCGGCGCGCGCAGCAGTCCGCGCAGCGGCAGCGCGAACACCAGCGCGACGATCGCCAGGGAGATCGCGTCGGCTCGACGCGTCGACGCGCGGACGGGTTCGGACACGTCGGGAGGGGAGGGCAGTGTCCGCACGGCTCGGGAGATGACGCGCGAGTTACGTCTGGGCGAGGAAGTGGTCGCTGTTCCGGGCCGCGATCGCCATGATCGTGCCCTGCGGGTTCACGCCGGGCGCGTCGGGAAGCAGCGACGCGTCGTTCACGCGCAGGTTGGAGTAACCCCAGACCCGGCCGAAGCTGTCGGCGCCGGTGCGCTCGCGGTTCTCGCCGATGCGAACGGTCGACGTGAGGTGCACGGTCATCAGGTTCGCGCGGTTGCGCGACGTCGCGTCCCACCATTGCACGAGATCGTCGGTGCTGCGCGCGACCACACCGCCCGTGATCGACGGATACATCTCGGTGGCGCCCGCCGCGAGCAAGACCTCGCCCAGGTGGAGCAGCGCGCGTGCGAGCCGGCTCATGTCGCCTTCGGAGAGGTTGTACGTGACGAGGGGCGCCGCCAGGCCGGGGAGCGCCACGACGCGCCCGTGACCTTCGCTGCGGATGGCGGCGTAGTACACGGCCACCCGCTCCCAGTCGGCGAGCGCGTCGGCGTAGTCGGCGCCGGAGTCGGCGAGCGCGAGGGCCACGTGGCCGCGCCGGCTCGCCGATCCGCCGATCGTGAAACCGGGCGCGAACTCCGTGACCCGGTGCATCGGCACGTCGCCGTGGTCGATCGGATGCTCGAAGCGCGCCGCGATCTTCACGGTCGGGTGCATCTTGAGCCCGTTGCCGATGTTGCGGCGGATGCCGCTGCGCTGCAGGAGCGCGGGCGACTGCGTGGCGCCCGCGCACACGAACACGTGGTCGGCCCGGATGAGGAGGTCTTCGCTCGACCCGTCTTCACGCGCTCGAACGCAGCGCGCGCCGTCGACGCGGCCGTCGTGTCGGGTCAGCTTCGAGACGCGGCAGTTCGCGATGACGCGCGCGCCGGCCTCCATGGCCCGGGGGAGGAGCGTGCGGGCCATCGTCTGCTTCACCGCCCGGCCGCTCGATTCGTAGCGGAACACCCGGGAGAACTCCACGGCCTGCCAGCCGAGCTTCGCGGCGCCGCGTTCCAACACGGCCGACGACATCGGCGGCGCGCCGGGAAGTCGCGACACCCCGAGCTCGTCTTCGATGCGCTGCGCGTACCGGTCGAGCTCGTCGCCGCCGAACTCGTCGATCCGGTACACGCGCTGCCACTCGTCGGCGAGCTCGGTCGGGAGGCGGTGGTAGAGACCGCTGTTGATCTCGGTGCTCCCGCCCACGCAGCGGCCCTCGGCGTAGGCGATCGCGGGGCGGCCGAGCGCGGCGCACGAGCCGCCGTGCCGGTACTTCGCGACCATCTCCGCGAGCGAGAACGGCTCGGTCGCGTCGGGATCGACCCAGGGCCCTTCCTCGACGATCACCACGGATCGCCCGGCGCGGGCGACGGTGGCGGCGGTCACCGCGCCACCGGCGCCGGATCCGATGACGAGGATCTCCGTGTCGAGTATCGCCATCAGGTACCGCTCGGCGCGAGCTCGTTCTCGGCGAAGAGCACCAGCGACTGGAGGAGGCGGACGTATTGGCGAACGAAGTCGATGCGGCTCGTCCTCCAACCATCGATGCGCGTGCGCAGGCCCGCGTGGTCTTGGCGGCCGAGCGCGTGCGCGAGGCGAGGGCCGGCACCGAACAACAGCGACTCTCCGAGCACGCCCGCGCGCAAGTACTCGGGCATCGAGCGGAGTGTGTCGTCGACGTACGACTCGACGGCCTCGCGGGAGCGGGGGTCGAGCGCCGGACTCATGAGCGCGCCGACGACCTGACGCTCGAACCAGAGCACGGAGGGGGAGTCTACCCACGCCTCCGGTGGAACAACCGATCCCGCAGGCCCCAGAGCGTGACCAGCGTCATCGCCTCGAGCACGATGCTCTGCGACATCTTCGAGGTGCCGCGCACCCGGTCGGTGAACGTGATCGGCAGCTCCTCGATCCGGCCGCCGGCCAGGAACGCGCGATACGTCATCTCGATCTGGAACGCGTACCCGGTCGAGTGCGTCGACTCGATGTCCATCGCCCGCAGCAGCGACGCGCGATAGGCGCGGTAGCCCGCGGTCGCGTCGTGTACCCGCAACCCGAGTGCGAACCCGGCGTAGCGATTGCCCCAGACCGAGAGCCGCAAGCGCCGTTTGGGCCAATTGGGCACGGCGCCGCCGGGCACGTAACGGGAGCCGATCGCGAGGTCGGCGCCGCGCTCGACGGCTGCGAGCAGGTCGGGGAGCGCGGCCGGATCGTGCGAGAGGTCGGCGTCGATCTGCACCATGACGTCGAAGCCGCGTGCGATGCCGATCGCGTGGCCGGCGCGGTACGCGCTGCC
>CAZLEC010000565.1:0-3356 GCA_964558245.1 uncultured Burkholderiales bacterium
GCCGGGTGCGAGAAGATGCAGTCCTCGACCTCGATCGACGACACGTTCTCGCCGCCGGAGATGATCACGTCCTTCTTGCGATCGGCGATCGCGAGGTAGTGCTCGTCGTCGATCGAGCCGCCGTCACCGGTGTGGAACCAGCCGTCGCGGATCGCCTCCGCGGTCTGCTCCGGCTGCTCCCAGTAGCCGGCCATCACGACGTTGCTCGCGGCGAGCACCTCGTTCTCGGCATCCACCGAGAGCCGCACACCGAGTGCCGGCGCCCCGGCGCGCCCGAGCCGTTGGGCGCGTTCCTGCGGCGTGAGCGCGTCGTACTCGGCGCGGCTGCGGTTCATGGTGAGAAGTGGCGACGTCTCCGTGAGCCCGTAGATCTGGATGAACTCCCAGCCGAGGTCGGTCTCGACCCGTTCGATGGTGCGGGTCGGCGGCGGCGCGCCCGCAACGACGATCCGCGTGCGACCGTTGCCGGGTATGGCGCCGGCCCACTCCTGCGCGGCGTCGAGCACCGCGTTGACGACCGCCGGCGCGCCGCACAACAGCGTGACGCCGTGCGCTTCCACGCGGCGCAGGATCTCGCCGCCGTCGACCTTGCGCAACACGACGTGCTGCCCGCCCATGCCGGTCACCGCGTACGTCATTCCCCAGCCGTTGCAGTGGAACATCGGCAGTGTGTGGAGGTACACGTCGCGGTCGTTCACCGAGGATTGCCAGCCGAACGTCGCCGCGTTGATCCAGATGTTGCGGTGGGTCATCTGCACGCCCTTCGGACGCGCGGTCGTGCCACTCGTGTAGTTGATCGTCGCGGTCGCGTCCTCGTCGGGCTCGCGCCAGGGCTCCGGTTCGACCCCGAAGCGGTAGAGCTCTTCGTCGGACGCGGCGCCGAGCACCAGGCGGCGTTTGCACTGCACGCTCGCGAGCGACTCGTCGAGCTCGGGGTCGACGAGGAGCATCGATGCACCGGAGTGGTCGACGATGTAGGAGATCTCGTCGGCGCTCAGCCGGAAGTTGATCGGCACGAGCACGCGTCCGGAACCACTGACGCCGAACAGCGCCGTGAAGAGACGGGCGGAGTTGTGCGACACGATCGCGATGCGCTCGCCGGTGCCGATCCCGAGCGCGTCGAGACCGGCGGCCTGGGCGCGGGCCCGGCCCGCGATCTCACGCCAGGTCCCGGATCCCCACGACTCGGCCGGCTGGTCGGGCTCGTCGACGACGCCGACGCGCTCGCCGTAGACCAGCTCCGCACGCTCCATGAAGTCGTTGACGGTCAGCGGGACCCGCATCGAGCATCTCCTCTCCCAGCCACTTCCGGTCCGGTCCCCGCCACTGTGTCATGATCGACGCGGCCGCGCTACGACGACACCGAGGAGATACGCGATCCGCCACTCGCGCCCTGCCATCGCGAAAGGTCTCGCGGTCGGGTCGGTCGCGGTCGCGCTCGTCGCGGCCGCGTGCTCCGGCTCGACGACGGTGCACGCGCGCCCGTCGCGTCCGGCACCGCGCGGGATCGCCCCGACGGCGCTCGTGAACCCGTTCATGGGGACCGGTGTCGGCGGCGCCGCGGTCGGCGACATTCACACGTCGCCCGCAGCCGCCGTGCCGCTCGGCATGATGGAGTGGGGGCCCGACACGTCGCCGCACCGGTCGTACGGCGGCGGCTACCAAGACGGCGACACCGCCCTCTCCGGCCTGAGCCTCACGCATCTCAGCGGTCCGGGCTGTCCGGCCTACGGCGACATCCCGATCCTGCCGACCGTCGGCGCGATCACAGGGCCGCCCGAGAAGACGACCGCCCGCTTCGATCCGGCAACGCAGCACGCAACGCCGGGCCGCTACACGGTCGGGCTCGGCGCTCCCGCCGTCACCGTCGATCTCGCCGTGACGACGCGCACCGGGCTTGCCAAGATGACGTTTCCGCCCACGACCGCGGCCAACGTGTTGTTCAAGGTGGCCGACAGCGCAGCGGGCTCGACCGCCGCGACCACTCGCATCGTCGGCGACCGCGAGATCACCGGATCCGTCACCTCGGGCGAGTTCTGCGACACGATCGGCGCCTACACGCTGCACTTCGACGCCCGGTTCGACCGCCCGTTCGAGCGGGTCGCGACCTGGCAGGGATCCCACATCGTGGCCGGTGCTCGCACCGGCCACGGCCCCCATTCCGGCGCGGTGATCACGTTCGACACGACGCACGATCCGGTCGTGAACATGAAGGTCGGCATCTCGTTCGTCAGCGACGCCGACGCCGTGACCAACCTCGAGGCCGAGAACCAGGGTTGGAGCGTCGGCGCGCTCGCCGCTAGCGCGGCGAGCGAATGGAACGCGCTCCTCGGCCGCATCGCGATCTCGGGCGGCACGACGTCGGAGCGGCAGACGTTCTACTCGGCGCTCTACCACTCGCTGCTCTCCCCCAACGTCTTCAGCGACGTGAACGGCGACTACGTCGGGTTCGACCACAAGGTCCACACCGCGCACGGATACACGCAGTACGCGAACTTCTCGGGCTGGGACATCTACCGCTCCGAGGTGCAACTGCTGGCGTTGGTCGTGCCCGGCGAAACCGGCGACATGATGCACTCGCTGCTCACCGACTACGAGCAGAGCGGGTTCCTGCCCAAGTTGCCCTACGCCGACTACGAAAGCGCGGAGATGAACGGCGACTCCGCGGATCCGATCCTCGCCGACGCGTACGCGTTCGGAGTGCACAACTTCGACGCGCACGAGGCGTTGCGCGCGATGGTCAAAGGCGCCGATACCGTCGGCACGCAGGCCGGCTGGGACGTCGAGCGCCAGGACAACGACGAGTATCTCCGCCAGGGCTGGATCCAGGTGGATCGCCGCGACAAGACCTCGCTCGACTACACGATCGGCGGGTCGGAGACCTTGGAGTACGCGATCGACGACAGCGCGATCGCGCAGCTCGCCGGCGCGCTCGGCGACCACACGACGGCGGCGACGTTCACGAAACGGGCCGGGAACTGGCACACGCTCTTCAATCCCGCCACTGGCTACCTCGCCGCGAGACGCCCCGACGGCAGCTTCCCGCCGGGCCCTGCTTTCCAACGTTCGCCGCTCCCCGGGATCGGCCAAGACGGTTGGGAAGAGGGCAACGCGATCCAGTACACGTGGAGCGTCCCGCAGGACCTTCGTGGGCTCTTCGACGCGATGGGCGGGAACTCGGCGGCCGTCACGCAACTCGATCGGTTCTTCACGTACCTCAACACCAGTCGCAAGCAACCGTACGACTGGGCGGGGAACGAGCCTGCGCTCGGCATCCCCTGGGAATACGACTACGCGGGCGCGCCCTGGCGCACGCAAGACGTCGTGCGCCGGATCGTCACCGATCTCTACGCGCC
>CAZLEC010000566.1:0-3341 GCA_964558245.1 uncultured Burkholderiales bacterium
CTCCGATGCCGAGCCGCCCACTGCCGACGCGTCCCGCGCCCGGGCCGTGCGCGGCCTCGCCCTCGCCGCCCGCTCGCTCGAGCACGCGGCGGGCGACCTCACCCTCGCCCAGTACCGCGTGCTCGCGTTCGTCGCCGCGGGCACCGAACGGTCGTCACTGGTCGCCGAAGGGCTCGCGCTCGCCAAGCCGACCGTCACGGCCGCGGTCGACGGGCTCGTCGAGCGCAAGCTCGTCACCCGGGAGGCCGTGGCGGGCGACCGCCGATCGTTGCGGCTCGCGGTCACGCCCGCGGGCGCGGAAGCGCTGAGCGCGGCCGAGCAGTCGATGGGCGAACGCCTCGATCAGGTGCTCGACTTCGCGCGCGATCCCCAGGCGCTCGTCGCCGCGCTGTGCGACCTCGACGACGCAGTCGCCGACCGGATGCAAGCCCGCCTGCGCAAGAAGGTGCAGGCATGACGACCACCGCCGCGCCCACCGCGCCGCCGCTCCCCGATCCGGTACCGGCGCCCGACACCGCGCCCACGGCCGCGAAGCGCCAAGGATGGATGCGCCGCCTCGTCGGCTACATGAAGCCGCACAAGAAGAACGCCTACATCGCGTTCGGTGTCGCGATCGGCGGGCAGCTCATCCAGTCACTGCTCCCCGTCGTGCAGAAGATCGTGATCGACGGCCTCGCGCACAACAGTCACGGTCGTCACGTCCCGGGCAAGCCGCTCGCCGGCTGGCTCACGCTGATGATCCTGATGGGCGTCTTCACGTTCATCTTCGCCTACTTCCGGCGCTTCCGCGGCGGCCGCATCGCGCTCGACGTGCAGCACGACCTGCGCACGGCCGTGTTCCGTCAGCTCCAGCGCCTCGATTTCGCGAGCCACGACGAGCTGCAGACCGGTCAGCTCGTGAGCCGCGCGTCCTCCGACGTCGCGCTCCTCCAGGGCTTCCTGCAGTTCCTGCCGATCGGCGTCGCCAACATCCTGCTGTTCATCGTGTCGTTCGGCGCGATGCTCTGGCTGTCACCGTTGCTGTCGCTCGTGATGCTCGCGGTCGCGCCGCTGCTGCTCTTCACCGCGATGCGGCTGCGCACGTCGGTGTTCCCGGCGAGTTGGGACGCGCAGCAAAAGGCGGGCGACGTCGCGAACGTGGTGGAAGAAGACGTCACCGGCGTGCGCGTCGTGAAGGGCTTCGGCCAGGAACAGCGCGAGCTCGACCGTCTCACCGAGCGTTCACGCGAGATGTTCGCCTCGCGCGTCCGGCTGGTGAACATCCAGGCCCGCCTGCAGCCCGCGATGCAGACGATCCCGGCGTTCGGTCAGGTCGCGGTGCTGGCGCTCGGCGGTTGGCTCGCGCTGCACGGCCGCATCACGCTCGGCACGTTCCTCGCGTTCTCCACCTACATGTTGCTGATCACGCCGCCGATCCGTCAGCTGGCGGCAATCCTCACCGTCGGCCAGCTCGCCCGGGCGGGCGCCGAGCGCATCTACGACCTCCTCGACTCCACGCCGGTCGTGCAGAACAAGCCGGGCGCCACCGACCTCGTGGTCGCGAGGGGTGAGGTTCGGTTCGATCACGTGACGTTCGGCTACACGTCGACCGATCCGGTGCTGCGCGACTTCGATCTCACGGTCGCGGCCGGCGAGACGGTCGCGCTCGTCGGCAGCTCGGGCT
The DNA here is from genome assembly GCA_964558245.1 of uncultured Burkholderiales bacterium. Lineage (GTDB taxonomy): Bacteria > Actinomycetota > Acidimicrobiia > IMCC26256 > PALSA-610 > JBBQER01. The sequence continues at coordinate 1,664 of CAZLEC010000566.1, forward strand.
CGGGCAAGTCGACCGTCGCGCTCATGCTCCCCCGCTTCTACGACGTGCACGCGGGCAGCATCACGATCGACGACGTCGACGTTCGCGACGTCACCCTCGACTCGCTGCGGCACAACATCGGCGTGGTGTTCGAAGACTCGTTCCTCTTCTCCGACTCCATCACTGCCAACATCGGGTTCGGCCGGCCCGACGCGACCTTCGAGGAGATCGAGCAGGCCGCGCGCGCCGCCGAGGCGCACGAGTTCATCCTGCGCCTGCCGCAGGGTTACGACACGATCGTCGGCGAGCAGGGCCTCACGCTCTCCGGCGGACAGCGCCAGCGCGTCGCGCTCGCACGCGCGCTGCTGTCGGACCCGAAGATCCTGCTGCTCGACGACGCGACCTCCTCGGTCGACTCGCGCATCGAAGAGGAGATCCACGCGACGCTGCGCAACATCGCGAGCACGCGCACGACGATCCTCATCGCGCACCGGCGCTCTTCGCTCTCGCTCGCCGATCGCATCGTCGTGGTCGACCACGGCGCCGTGCTCGACTCCGGCACCCACGACGAGCTGTGGGAGCGGTGCACGCTCTACCGCTTGCTGCTCTCCGGGCCGGGCGGCGACGCCGAAGGGCTCGAGGCGAGCGAAGCGCACGAGGCGGAGCTCGACGACGCGCAGGTCGACGGCGTCACACCGTCGGCGTGGCGCGGGCTCGACGCCGAAGACATCCGCAGCGCGCAGATCGCCGAGCGCGTACGCACCGCGAGCCCCTCGGCCGCCGTGCGCGTCGCGGGCGGCGGGGGCGGCGCCGGCGCGAACGCGGGCGCAGGTTGGGGCGGCGCGCTCGCACCCACACCCGAGCTCCTCGCGCAGGTCGACGCGCTCGGCCCCGCGACCGCCGACCCGCACGTCGACGTCGCGATCGAGAGCCGACCCGCTCCCGACTTCAAATTCCTGCACTTCATCCGCCGCTACCGCGGGTGGCTGCTGATCGGCGTCGCGCTGGTGTCGCTCGACGCGTTGTGCACGCTCGCTGGCCCGCTGCTCGTGCGGCACGGCATCGACAGCGGGATCGCGCACGTGCCGAAGGCCCCGGGCGCGATCTGGGCCGCGTCGATCGTGTTCCTGATCGTCACCCTGATCGACTGGTGGCTGATGTGGGCCGAGGCGCGCGTGATGGGCCGCGTCTCCGAGCGGATGCTGCACGCGTTGCGCGTGAAGATCTTCGCCCACCTCCAGCGCCTCGGCGTCGACTACTACGAGCACGAGATGGCCGGCCGGATCATGACCCGCATGACCACCGACATCGACGCGTTGTCGGCGCTGTTGCAGAACGGGCTCGTGAACGCGCTCGTGAACCTCGTGACCTTCGTCGGCGTCGGGATCGCGCTCGGTTTCATGGACCACAAGCTCGCGCTGATCACGGCCACGATCCTGCCGCCGCTCATTGTGGCCACGATCTGGTTCCGCGCCGCGTCGACGCGCGCCTACAGCATCGCCCGCGATCGGATCGCGGCCGTGAACGCGAACCTTCAGGAAGGCCTCTCCGGCGTGCGCGTCTCGCAGGCGTTCGTACGCGAGAACAAGAACCAGGAAGTGTTCACCGAGATCGCCTCCGACTACCGCGACGCGCGGGTGCACGCGCAGCGGCTCGTCGCGATCTACTTCCCCTTCGTCGACTTCCTCTCCGACATCGC
>CAZLEC010000567.1:0-3333 GCA_964558245.1 uncultured Burkholderiales bacterium
ACATGGGCAACGTGTCGCTCGACATCCCGAGCATCCACCCGTGCATCGCGATCGAAAGCGACGGCGCGGTGAACCACCAGCCCGAGTTCGCGGGCGCGTGCATCAACGCGTCGGCCGACCGCGCGGTGCTCGAAGGCGCCCTGGCGATGGCGTGGACCGCGATCGACCTCGCCACCGGCCCGCTGCGCGCGCGCCTCGCCGGCTGACGCGATCCCTACGTCTTGCTGCCCACCACCACGAAGCAGTCCTTGCCGGAGGCGGCGGCCGGAGCGGGGTGCGGGAACCTCGGGAAGAAGTGCGCGTTGGCTCCGACCAGCGTGACGAGCCGGGCGCCCTCGCGGTCGAGACCGCCGCGGCAGTACACGCTGTTCCCGACCTGCTTGTGGCCGGTCCAGTCGGTCGCGGGCGACGCACTCGTGTAGCCGTCGGTCTTGAGCTCGTTCGTCATCACGCTGGCCTGGCCGGTCGCCGCGCCGCCGTTGAGGACGATCAACTTCAACACGCCCGGCGCGATCTGCGGAGCCCGCGGTGTGGTCTTGGGCGTGGTCTTGGTCGTGCCGTTGGGTTTCGTCGTGCTGGTCGTGGTGCTGCTCGTCGACGGTTTCGTCGCGCTGGCGGGACCGTTGTCGTTGCGGTCGCCGATCTGGAGCAGCACGATGCCGATCACGACGGCGACGCCGATGAGCAGTGCTCCGAGCAGCGCCGCGTATCCCGCGCCGCGTGCCACCTCTCCGGTCCCACCGCCGCGCTGTTGCCGACTCATGGGGTCATTCTGCCCCGTCGGGGCCGCTCCGTGCCTCACCGGCTCCCGGGGTCGGCACGACGGCCCTCGATACGCTCACGCCGGCTCTGTTCACGCCGCCGACGGACCCGCCGCACCGTGAGCGGGTCGTACGCCTCGGCCGCGGGGCTGTCGACCACGGCGTACAGCGCGCGGTAGTAGCTGCTCGACGAGAACCCGAATCGGGCCCTGATCTCGGACGTCTTGCTCGCGGGGAGTTGCCACCACGCCCGTTCGAAGTCGAGCAGCGAGCGTTGCGTTTCGGTAAGCGTCATCAACGTTCGATCCTGACCGTTGCGCGCGCGGAATACAAGCACCCTCGGTGATCGCTCGGTCTCGCGTCGTTGGACACGCGCGCGCGGTCTCGACCCACTTCGGGTCGCGCCAACTTCGACAAGCATCACTCACGATCGCCGCCGTGCAGAACGAATCCACCGCCGCGTCACACGGCTAGGCAGGAAGACCTATGCCGAGCGCACCGGGCGCGCCGGCCAGCTCGGTGAGGTCGGCGACATAGGCATCCGCACCGGGGAGTTCCGACCGTCTGTGCGTCGTGAGCACGGCGATGACCGTCATGCCCGCCGCGCGACCGGACGCAACGCCCGAAGGCGCGTCCTCGAGCACGATGCACTCGCCCACGTCGACACCCGGGAGCTCGGCACCCAGGAGATACGGCGCCGGGTCGGGCTCGCCCGCGCTCGTGAGCTCCGGCGTGACGAGGGTTGCCTCATCGACTCGTCGGCGACCTCCACCTCAGAGGCGAGGACGTCGCGTTGCTGGTTCGCTCACGGACGCGATAGTGGGCCCGATCAACAGATCGCTGGGGTTACGAAAGTTCGATGAGTCCGGCGTTGGTAGGTGTGAACCCGCACGCGTCGAAGTAGAACGGCCGAAGGTCATCGGCGAAGTCGACGTGCAGGTATTCGCATCCTGCGTCCGACGCCGCTTCCCGAGAGCGGCGGACCAGCTCGACACCGACGCCGCGTCGCCGCGCGTTCTCGGCGACCATCACGTCCTGCAACCATGCATGTACCAGCCCATCCCAGAGGACATTCGCGGAGCCGACAAGGCCGCTGTCCGCTCGGGCGACAACCCAACCGAGACTGTGGCGCTGCACCTGGTCAACCCAGTTCCACTCGGTCGCGTCGAACACGCGCGTCCCGAACGCCTGCGCGTGAAGGGCATTGATTTCGGTGTTGTCGAAGCCACCACGCCACTCGTACGTGACCGTCATCAATACGTATGATGCCTGCTCGCGGCGCGTTATGCCACGAGCGCAGGCGCACGAACTACGCCGGCGCGGCTCTTCCCAAACGCGTGTCCCCGAGCGACGGGTCTGGTGTGCCCTCGATTGCGGCTCCGCGCCGCTCGCGATCACGGCCGACGCGCAGCTATGCGGGTGTCGACCGCTCCGACGTTCGGTGAAAGTCCAGTCGATTGTCGGAGGCCAGCAGACGCGATTGCCTCGAACCTCAGCTTCTTCCGACTCCAGCTGGAGCGCGGCGACGGGTCTTCGTCGCTCGAGCTGCGGGTCGCCGGGTCCGTCGTGCGGGTGTGATTGTCCAGTCGATCTGGACGCCGAGGGCGGCTGCGTAACGGGCGACCGTCGACAGTCTGGTGTCGGCGCCCGACTCGAAACGCGTGACCTGACCTTGGCTCGTTCCCATGCGGTCGGCGATCGCAACCTGGGTGAGGCCGGCGGCACGTCGGCAGTCCGCGAGCTGGCGCGCGAGCTCGCGGCGCTCGAGCGCGGCGGCGACGCGCAGATGCACGTCGGGATCGTCGGATGCGAGCTCGTCGATCAGGGTGTCGACGTCGTCCTTGCGAGCCATGACCCAAGCATAACCTAGGTTTGGGTTATTCGTCTCGGGCGCGCGCTCGCCAGTCGGTGAGAGCCGGGTATCGGAATCGAACCGATGACCTGCTGATTACAAGGCGCCGCCTAACGCACGCCGGCGAACGTCACCGGCCACCAGCGGGCGTCGTACGGGGGAGCGAACGTCGCCGAACCCCTCCGGGCGTCAGCGCGCGCGCCATGAACGCGCCATGGACATTTGGCCGGCGTTCGCAATCGACGCGTCGCGATCTACACCATCCGACTAGCTGATTACCTGTTAGCTGCCGCGTTCGACGACGACCAACGGTCAACATGCACTCGTTCATTGACTTGAGATCGCCCACTGAGTTCGCGTAGCGGCGAAGGCGCGTCCGGCGACCGAAGGTCATACGCGATCGCGGCCGGGGAGATCGTCGAATCGGCGTTGACGCCCGATAACACGCGCCCCAAACGACCGCACCCGATGTTCTCAGAACGCCGGGACCGAGGCGTCCGCGAGCACGCGTGTCGGTCGCCTCGTTAACCGGCGACGGCGAAGAGGTGCCATGGCTCGGGAACGCCCTTGAGTACTCGTTCGCCGCTATCGACGAATTCGAGCCCCGCGCCTGCCGTGAGGTCTTTGACGGTGCGTGACACGAGTATCTCGCCCGGTCCGGCGCAACTCATAACGCGTGCCGCGATGTGGACGGCGATGCCGCCGACGTCATCACCCCGG
>CAZLEC010000568.1:0-3329 GCA_964558245.1 uncultured Burkholderiales bacterium
AGGGCGCGACCGGCCCGTTCCGCGTGAAGATCCGGTCGGCGTCGTTCAGCAACGTCTCGATCCTCCCGTGGATGCTGCGCGGCGTGTACGTGCCCGACATCATCACGATCCTCGCGAGCCTGTACTTCATTCTCGGGGACATCGACCGGTGAGCGCGATCCCGAGGGGCATGTCGTGATCGGGCTGCAGATCGGTTGGGGCACCACGCTCGCGATCAAGACGCTGATCGTGCTCGGCTTCGTGCCGCTCAGCGCGCTGATCCTCGGCTACACGTTCCTGTTGAAGATGATGAGCCACATGCAGAGCCGGCTCGGTCCGATGGACCCCGGCGGCTTCCACGGCTGGTACCAGCTCATCGGCGACGGCCTGAAGTTCATGCAAAAGGAAGACATCATGCCCGCCGAGGCCGACCGGCGCGTCTTCGCGCTGGCGCCCGCGGTCGTGGTGCTGTCGACGTTCCTCGTGTTCGTCGTGATCCCGGCCGGCCCGCGGCTCGTCGTCGAGCCGCTCGACGTCGGCGTCTTCTACGCGCTCGCAGTCTCGAGTCTCTCGGTCATCGGCGTGCTGATGGCCGGATGGGCCAGCTCCAACAAGTTCGCGCTGATGGGCGCGCTGCGCGCCGCCGCCCAGCTGATCGCCTACGAGTTGCCGCTCGTGCTCGCCGTCGTCGGCGTGGTCATGCAGGCGGGCACGATGAGCCTGCAAGGGATCGTGTTCCACCAGCAGTCGGGCTCGCTCTTCGGCTGGAGCGGAATCGGGCAACCGTTTATTCTCACCCAGTTCGTCGGCTTTGCCCTATTCATGGTGGCCGCCCAGGCCGAGCTCACCCAGCCCCCCTTCGACATGCCGGTCGCCGAGTCGGAGCTGGTCGCGGGCTACATGGTCGAGTACACGGGCTTTCGTTTCCTGTTCTTCTTCATCGGCGAGTTCGGTACCGCGTTCGCCTTCTCGGCGCTCGCGGCCACGCTGTTCCTGGGCGGCTGGTCGGTGCCGTGGGTCCACGGCGTCGCCGCCGACTGGTTGGGCCCGTTGGTCCTCTTCGCGAAGGTGATGTTCGTCGCCTTCTTGATGTTCTGGGCTCGCTTCACCTACCCCCGATTGCGCGAGGATCAGCTCCAGGCGCTCGCGTGGAAGTGGCTGATCCCGATCGCGCTCGTCAACATCCTCGCTACCGGCGTGTTGAAGGTGGCTTTCCGATGAAGCGCGAGATCAAGGGAATGTTCACCGGCCTCGGTGTGACGTTCAAGACGATGATGAAGCCGACCGTGACCGTGCAGTACCCGCACGAGCGCGAGGATCCGCCCACCCGCGCCCGCGGCGTGATCGCGCTGAAGGAAGAGAACTGCACGGTGTGCATGCTCTGCGCACGCCAGTGCCCCGACTGGTGCATCTACATCGAAGGGCACAAGGAGCAGCGCCCGCCCCGTCGTGAAGGCGGCAAGCCCCGCAACGTGAGCGTGCTCGACCGCTTCGACATCGACTACGCGCTCTGCATGTACTGCGGCATCTGCGTGGAGGTGTGCCCGTTCGACGCGCTGTTCTGGAGCCCCGAGTTCGAGTACTCCGAGCAGCGCATCGCCAACCTCCTCCACGACAAGGACCGCCTCGGCGAGTGGATGGCCACCGTGCCCGAGCCCGAGCCGCTCGAAGAGGGCGCCGTGAAGGGCAAGAAGTGAGCCTCTCCCACCGAACCGGCGTGACTCAGGGGTCTATGCGACCGCTCACTCACGCCAGTTCGTGGTCGGGGGGCGTCGCGTGATCGCCGAGAACGTCTTCTTCGGGATCATCGCGGCCGCGATGGCGATCTCCGCGCTGGGCGTCGTCAGCACGAAGAACGTCGTGCACGCGGCGTTGTTCCTCGTGATCGTGCTCGCCGGCGGCGCGGCCCAGTTCATCCTGCTCGGCCAGGAGTTCGTCGCGTGGGTGCAAGTGCTCGTCTACATCGGCGCGGTGATCGTGCTGTTCCTGTTCGGGATCATGCTCACCCGCGCGCCGATGCACCCCGAGGGGTCGCTCGGCAACGATCTCCGCTGGCCGGCCGCGGCCGCCGCGCTGTTCCTCGCCGGCATCCTGGGCGGCCTGTTCGCGCACACCTTCGGACGCGACAAGCTTCACATCAACGCCCCGATCCGCACCGCCGACGTCACCAACGCCATCTTCCGCATCTACATCATCCCGTTCGAGATCGTGGGTGTCCTGCTCCTCGGCGCGCTGATCGGCGCGGTCGTGCTCGCGAGGCGCGACTGATGCTGCTCAACCAATTCCTCATGTTGAGTGCGTTCCTCTTCTGCACCGGCATCTACGGCGTGCTGACCCGCAAGCACACCGTGCTCGTGCTGATGAGCATCGAGCTGATGCTCGCGGCGGTCAACATCAACCTCGTGGCCTTCGGCGCCTTCCACAACTCGGTGATCGGCCAGGTGTTCGCGCTGTTCGTGCTCACGATCGCCGCGGCCGAAGTGGGAGTCGGGCTCGCCATCGTCTTGCTGATCTATCGCAACAGCCACAGTGCCGACCTCGACGACGCCCACGCGTTGAAGGGCTGACGCGATGTTCTTCCTCGATCACGCGTGGCTCGTGCCACTGATCCCTGCGGTGTCGTTCGTCGTGATCCTGTTCTTCGGCAAGCGCTTCCCGCAGAAGGGCTCCGAGGTCGGGACGGTCGCCGTCGGCGCGTCGTTCCTGCTCGCGTGCGGCACGCTCGTGCAGTGGATCAAGCGCGTGCAAGATGCCGACCACGCGCACGGTGTGGGCGCCGCGATCGGCGCGCTCGGGCGCAGTGTCGGCCGGCTCGGGGCCGAAGGCACCGCGGCCCAGGTCGCTCCGGTCGTGCACCACCTCACGTGGTTCCAGAACGCCGGCGTCCGGCTCACGGTCGGCGTCCAGATCGACGGCCTCGCGTCGATCGTGATGTTCGTCGTCACCCTCGTGTCGCTGCTGGTGCACGTGTACTCGATGGAGTACATGCGCGGCGACCGCCGCTACACCCACTTCTACGCGGCGCTGAGCCTCTTCACCGCGTCGATGCTGCTGCTCGTCGTGGCCGACAACACCTTGCAGCTGCTCGTCGGCTGGGAGCTCGTGGGTCTGTGCTCGTTCATGCTCATCGGGCACTGGTGGGAAGAGAAGCCGAACTCCGACGCCGCCCTGAAGGCCTTCCTCACGACCCGCACCGGCGACATCGGCCTGCTCATCGGTGTGGTGATGACCTACTGGTTGGTCGACCGGGCGACCGGCGGGCACGGGTCGTTCAACATCCTCGCCGTCAACCAGGCCGCGTCGAGCTCGAAGGTCGGCCACACGCTCGTGATGTGGACCGCGCTCGCGCT
>CAZLEC010000569.1:0-3326 GCA_964558245.1 uncultured Burkholderiales bacterium
TCACCGCGATCTCGGCCGACGGCCACGCGTACGCGATGTCGGCGCCGATCGACTTCGAGTTCATGACGACGTACGCGCCGCCGTACCCCTTGCGGGTGATGATCTGCACGCGAGGCACGGTCGCTTCGCAGTAGGCGTACAACAACTTGGCCCCGTGGCGGATGATGCCGCCGTACTCCTGGTCGGTGCCCGGAAGGAAACCGGGAACGTCGACGAACGTCACCAACGAGATGTTGAACGCGTCGCACGTGCGTACGAAGCGCGCGGCCTTCTCCGATGCGTCGATGTCGAGCGAGCCGGCCAGCACCTTGGGCTGGTTGCCGACGATGCCGACCACGTGACCGTCGATGCGCGCGAAGCCGCACACGATGTTCATGGCCCAGTACGGGAAGACCTCGAAGAAGTCGCCGTCGTCGACGATCTGCGCGATCACGTCCTTCATGTCGTACGCGCGGTTGGGTGCGTCGGGGATGAGGTCGATGATCCCCTCGCAACGACGCTCGGGGTCGTCGGTCGACTCGAAGTGCGGCGGATCTTCGAGGTTGTTCGACGGCAGGAACGACAGCAGGTAGCGGACCTGCTCGATACACGACTGCTCGTCGTCGGCCACGAAGCTCGCGACTCCCGACTTCGTGGCGTGGATCATCGCCCCGCCGAGCTCTTCCTGGGTGACCTCTTCACCGGTGACCGTCTTGATGACGTCGGGCCCGGTGATGAACATGTTCGACGTGCCCTTCGCCATGAAGATGAAGTCGGTCATCGCCGGCGAGTAGACGGCGCCACCGGCGCACGGGCCGAGGATCACGCTGATCTGCGGGATGACGCCCGACGACTTGACGTTGCGCAGGAAGATCCCGCCGTACGACGCGAGCGAGACCACGCCCTCCTGGATGCGCGCACCCGCGCCGTCGTTGAGCCCGACGAGCGGCGCGCCGACCGATTCCGCGAGGTCCATCACCTTGTGGATCTTCTCGGCGAACACCTCGCCCAGCGCGCCGCCGAAGATCGTGAAGTCCTGCGAGAACACGAACACCTTGCGACCGTCGACGGCGCCCCAGCCGGTGACGACACCGTCGGTGAGGGGACGGTTCTGTTCGATGCCGAACCCGTGCGCCCGGTGGCGGGCCAGCATGTCGAGCTCCACGAACGTGCCCGGGTCGAGCAGGAGGTCGATGCGCTCGCGGGCCGTGAGCTTCCCGCGCTCGTGCTGGCGGCGCACCGACGCCTCCGAGCCGGCGTGCATCGCCTCTTCCTTGAGCTTGCCGAGTTGCTCGAGGCGCTCCGTGATCGGATGAGGCTTGGGCGGCGGGGGCGTGGGGATCTCTGCGGCCATGGCCGAGAAGGTTAGGTCAGGCGCAGATCCGGAGGCCCGGTCGGCGCGGATATTCCGCACGGGCGATCGAGGGCCGCGGGTCGCAGCCGCATAAGAGTGTTCCTATTCCTGCACGAGCTCGATCAGCGTGCCGAAGGCGGTCTTCGGGTGGACGAACGCGACGGTCGTGCCCCGGCTGCCCGGGCGCGGTTGCTCGTCGATGACGCGGTGCCCGTTGGCTTTCACCGCGGCCAGCGCGGCCGCGCAGTCGTCGACCCGGTAGCCGACGTGATGGATACCTTCGCCCTTCGTGTCGAGATACTTCGCGACGGTGGAGTCGGGCCGGCTCGGAGTGAGCAGCTGGATGTACGAGTCGGCGACCTTGAGGAGCGCCTCCTCCACACCGTCGCGCTCGACGAGCTCACGGTGCTCGACCTCGCAGCCGAACGTGTCGCGGTAGTAGTCGATCGCGGCCTCGAGGTCGCGCACCGCGATGGCGACGTGGTCGATCTCCGTCAACAACATGCGTGCTCCTCTGCGGGTGAGCGAGTGCTACACCGCGAAGCGGCGGAACAGGGTGATCTGGTCGAGGTGCTGCGCGCGCGTCTCCTCGTCGGTGACGCCGAGACCCTCCTCCGGCGCGAGGCACAGCACGCCGACCTTGCCCTCGGCGAGGTTGCGGTGCACCTGGTAGGCGGCCTCGCCCGTGTCGTCGAGTGAGTACACCTTCGAGAGCGTCGGGTGGACACGCGCCTCGCACACGAGCCGGTTGGCTTCCCACGCCTCACGGTAGTTCGCGAAGTGGCAGCCCTTCAGCGTCTTGAGGTTCATCCAGAGGTAGCGGTTGTCGTACTCGATCTTGAATCCCGACGTGGCCGCGCACGTGATGACCATGCCGCCGCGCTTGGCGACGAACACCGACGCGCCCATCGTCGAGCGGCCGGGGTGCTCGAACACGATGTCGACGTCGCGGCCGATCAGCGACCGGATCTTCTTGCCGAAGCGCAGCCACTCGGCCGGGTCCTGCTCGGTGTCTTCGGCGTTCCAGAACTTGTAGTTCTCCGCGCGCCGGTCGATCACCGCGTCGCAACCCAGCTCACGCAGGAGCTCGGCCCGCTTCTCCGACGACACCACGCCCACCGGGGTGCCGCCGCCGTTCTTCACGTACTGCACCGCGTACGCGCCGATACCGCCGGTCGCGCCCCACACCAACACCGACTGGCCCTGCGTCATCTGCGAGCCGTTCGGGCTGACGATCATCCGGTAGCTCGTGGAGTTGCAGAGCGCGTTGCACGCGGCCTCTTCCCACGTGAGGTGCGCGGGCTTCGGCATGAGCTGGTTGGCCTTCACGACCGCGATCTCGGCGAGGCCGCCGAAGTTCGACTCGAAGCCCCAGATGCGCTGGTTGGTGGCCATCATCGAGTCGTCGTGCGCGGAGGGGTCCTGGTCGTCGACGTGCAGGCAGTGCACGGTCACCTTGTCGCCCGGGTTCCAGTTGCGTACCGCCGAGCCCACGCGCAGCACGACCCCCGACGCGTCGGAGCCCATCACGTGGAAGGGCTGGTCGTGGCGGGCGCCCCACACGCTCTCGCGGCCCAGGCGCTTCAAGAACCCGAAGGTCGGGAGCGGCTCGAAGATCGAGGTCCACACTGTGTTGAAGTTGATCGCCGAGGCCATCACGCCCACGTAGGCCTCGTCGGGGGCCAGCTCGGGCAGCGGGAACTGCTCGACGTGGGTCGACTTGCGCGGGTCCTTGTCGTCGGAGGCGACCCCGGCGAACATCTCGACCTCGTCGGCCTTCACCAGCGCGCCCCGCACCGTCGCGGGGATCGGGAGCGCCTCCAGCTCCGCCGCGGGCGCGTCGTTCAGGATGGCTGTACGTATCGCGTCGATCTCGGTCATGTCCGCGAAGCTACCGGCCGGTAGCGGGGCCGAACCAGCCCTCAATACACTGTCCGGACTCGTATCTCACCAGGTCGTTCGGCCAGGACAGCCGGAAGGCACAGGAGGCACC
>CAZLEC010000570.1:0-3321 GCA_964558245.1 uncultured Burkholderiales bacterium
AACGACCCGTAGCGCGTCGGGTTCTGGTCGACGAGCGCCTTCGGGTGATAGTCGGGAATCGGGAGCGCCGATCCCCCGCTCACACCAACCACCTGAGCCGTCACACCGACGTAGGCGAAGCCGTCGCGCAGGAGCTCCGGCGCGGCAAAGCCGAAGTCGGGATCGGAATCTCGCCCCGACGTCACGTTCAACCACTCGACGATCACCGTGCCGTTGAACTTCTTCGGATCAACCGGCGCGCGCACGATGATCCGGGTCTTGTACGCCGCCTTCGTTCCGGGGCGCACCGCCCACTTCCCGTCGGCGCCGAGGGCTCCGGCCGCGGTGTAAGCGGTGGCCGTTCCCTGCATGAAGTACTCGGACTCCTGGTAGCCGTACTCCGACTTGTACGACGCGAGCATCGCGTTCATCGGGATGTCGGGATCGCCACCGGTGACCGGCCCCGTGACCGTCGGGACGGCCACGGTCGTGTTGACCGGCTTCGTGGCCGGCCGAGCCGGAGCCGTGGTCGACGACGCTTTCGTCGCCGGTTTGCTCGACGACGAGCAGGCGGCGCCCAGCACGGACATCACCGCGATCGACGCGACCACGAGGCGCGTCGTACGAGTGCGCGCGAGCTCGGGCACGATCGACTCCTTCCCCTGATCGTCGGCGCCGGACCCTAGACCAGCCACCGGATCTGGCCCCGGCGGCGCGCGATCCGGCAAGCTGGCGAGATGGAGACGCCCGTCCCGGAAGGCCGGATCGCGTTCGTGTTCGCGATGCCGATCGAGCTCGCGCCGCTCACGCGGGCGCATTCCCTCCGCGAGACGCGGGTCGGCGCCCTCACGGTGCACGAAGGGACGGTCGGCGGACGCGACATCGTCGCGATCGTCACCGGCATGGGCACCGAGCTCGCCACCGCCGGCGCGCAGCGGCTCCTCGACGCCGTACCGATTCGGTGGATGCTCGTGGTCGGCATCACCGGCGCCCTCGAGAACGAGACGCCGATCGGGACCCTCGTGATGCCCGAGATCGTCGTCAACAGCGATACCGGACGCGAGTTCCGGCCGGTGCGCCTGACCGACCACACTCCAGCCGGGAAGATGTGGACCACCAACGGGCTGACGACCCAGCACAGTGACCTCGCAGCACTGCGCGAACAGGGTGTGGTGTCGCTCGACATGGAGACGGCCGCGATCGCCGAGCTCTGCGAAGCGCGCGGGGTCCCGTGGTCGGTGTTCCGGGTGATCTCCGATCGCGCGAGTGACGGCACGGTCGACGAGGAGGTGTTCCGCCTCAGCTACCAGGACGGCACGCCGAACCCCGAAGCCATCGAGCGGTACATGCAGGAACATCCCGAGCGGCTCCCGGTGCTGGCGCAGATGGCGGAAGACGCCAAGCTCGCGACGCGCACGGCAGTAGAGGCCGCGATCAGCGCGTGCGCGCAGATCCCCTGAGGGAACGAGGCCGACCATGACGGATCCCGCCGAGCGCAACGGATCGGGGAACGAACGGCACCTGAGGTTCGCCGTGATCGGCGCGGGGATGGCCGGCATCCTCGGCGCGATCAAGCTCGGCGAGGCGGGCTACACCAACTTCACCGTCTACGAGAAGGGCGATCAGGTCGGCGGTACGTGGCGCGAGAACACGTATCCCGGGCTGGCCTGCGACGTTCCCTCGCACCTCTACTCGTATTCCTTCGCGCTCACCCCCGACTGGAGCCATCGGTTCTCGCCGGGCCCGGAGATCCGCTCCTACTTCGAGCGCGTCGCCCGCGAGCACGACGTGTTGCCCCACGTGCGGTTCGGCGACGAAGTGACGAGCTGCACGTTCACGAACGGCAAGTGGGTGCTCACGACCGCGACGGGCCACCGCGACGAGGTCGACGTCGTGATCGCCGCCACCGGCGTGTTGCACCAGCCGAAGTATCCCGACATCGAGGGGCTCAGCTCGTTCGCCGGAGCCATGTTCCACAGCGCCCGCTGGGACCACCGCGCGCCGCTCGACGGAGCCCGGGTCGGGATCATCGGCACCGGGTCGACCGCGGTGCAGATCACCTCCGCGCTCGTGAGCCGCGTCGCGCGGCTCTCGCTGTTCCAACGCACGGCGCAGTGGATCATGCCCCAGGAGAACCCCGAGTACTCCGACGAAGAGCGGGGCGTGTTCCGCAACGATCCGACGCAACTTGCGGCGTTGCACCATCAACTCGCGGACATGTTCGGCATCTTCGCGAACGCGGTGGTCGACTCCGAGTCGCCGGAGATCAAGATGATCGAAGACGCGTGTCTCGCGAACCTCGAGAACAGCGTTCGCGACCCGGAGCTCAAGGAGCGACTCCGGCCGACGTACCGCGCCGCGTGCAAGCGGTTGATCATCTCTCCCGACTTCTACGAGGCGATCCAGCAACCCAACGCGGAGCTCGTGACCGAACCGATCGAACGGGTGGAACCGGCCGGAGTGCGCACCCGCGACGGCGAGCTGCACGAGCTCGACGTCCTGGTGCTGGCCACCGGGTTCAAGGCCGACGCGTTCATGCGTCCGATGCACGTCACGGGCCGCAACGGTCAGACCCTCGATCAGGCCTGGGCGAAGCGGCCCAACGCCTACCTCTCGATCTCGATCCCGGACTTTCCGAACTTCTTCATGCTCAACGGACCGAACGGCCCGGTCGGCAATTTCTCGCTCATCGAAGTCGCGGAGATCCAGTTCGCGTACGTGTTGCAGCTCGTCGAACGCCTTCAGCGGGGAGCGTGCCGCGAGATCAGTGCGAGCCGCGCGGCGATGGAGGAGTTCGAAGCGGCGCGCACCGAGGCCGCGCGGAAGACCGTGTGGGTCACCGGGTGCCGCAGCTGGTACCTCGACGATCGGGGCATACCGGCGGTGTGGCCGTGGTCGTTCGAACGATTCCGCACGGAGATGCGCGAACCGGTGCTCACCAACTTCGAACAGCACTGACGATCGGAGCGATACGTGAAGACCATCCATCACGTGTTGGACATCGAGGCCGAGCCGCGAGCGAGCTGACCGTCACGACGTCACGCGGCTCGAGACCCGTCCCTCGTTCGACCCGAGCGTCTCGCCCCGCTCGACGAGCCACGCGGTCATCACGCCGCCGGGCAGCGGCCGGCTGAACAGATATCCCTGTCCGGTCGCGCACCCGATCGAACGCAGCACGGCCGCGTCCTCGTTCGTCTCGACCCCTTCGGCGACCACGTCGAGGTGCAGGCTGCGAGCGAGATCGACGATGGCGCGCACGACCGTCTCCGCGTTCGGATCGGTCGACATCGCCTGGATGAACGACTTGTCGACCTTGAGCTCGTCGTTCGGCAACGTCGTCAG
>CAZLEC010000571.1:0-3318 GCA_964558245.1 uncultured Burkholderiales bacterium
GGTGGGCCGGGAAGGGATCGAACCTTCGACCGAGGGATTATGAGTCCCCTGCTCTAACCACTGAGCTACCGGCCCCGATCGGCCATTCTGACCGATGGGTCGGCCCGGAGGTGGGTGCGTGCGACGACCCACGAGCCGGCAACGAGCGCGACCGCACCGGCCAGCGCGAGCCAGGCGCCCGAGCCCAGATGTGAGAAGCCGGCGAGCCAGCCGAACGCCACGGTCGAAAGCAACACCGCGGCGAAGGCCAACGCCGCGACCACACGCGCGGCACGACTTCCGGCCCCGCGCCAACCGGTCGCGATCCAGCTCGCGGCACCCGTGGCGGGAACGAGGTACCAGAGCACCGTGAACCTCGCCGCCGACATGCCGGGGAAGTGTCGCCCGACCGCGACGGTCGCATCGATCAGAGCGTGGCCGCGCAATCCGCTGCCGTCACCGCGACTGACCCAGTGTGCGAACGCCGAGGCGACGAGCGCCGCGCCCCCGAGCATCACGAGCGCGTCGGAAGCGACGCGGCGACGGTCCCCGGTCACGGACCCGTCGTCGCGGACACGCCGGTGGTCGCAGTGACCGACTTGGTCGCGGTCGTCGCCGGGGTCACCGACAACGAAGACGAACCGCGCCCGGCGATCTGCTGCGCAACCGCTTGCGGCACGCACACAGCCATGGCACTCGGCGGCCCGGACTGCGGGCACGGCGGGAGGGCGGGAGCGCCCGGCGAACCGGGGCACACGATCGGCTTGCCGTTGACCGAACACGACGAGCCGACGGATCCCGAACCGCCCGCGCCGGGAACCGGCCTCACGGTGATCCCCGACGAGCTGCACGACTGCGACGTCATCGTCGTGGTGCAGCTGTAGTCGCCGCCCGGCGGACCGACGAGCCCCTTCGGGGCGTCCTTGGCATCCCAGAGCGTGAGCGTGGTCCCGCTTCGAATCGGCTCGGCCACGACGAGCCGGTAGCTCCCGGTCTCGGGAAGCGTGATCGCGTACGACCCTCCCGACTTCGCCGACGAGAACTCGACGGAATCGACCTCGTGTCCGCCGGCGGTGTACACAACGGCCGAGGCAAAGGCGTTGGTGTCGCTGATCTCGCCCACGATGTTCTGGCCCTTCGTACCGTCGAAGCTGAACACCGTGGAGCTGAGGAGCGAGCTCTCGGCCGGCACGCTGAACGGCTGGTCGATCGTGATCGCACCATCGGGTGGCAACTCGTACCCGAGACCGAGCAACGTGTAGATCGACCGCTTGTCGACACGTTGGATCGTCGCGTCGACCGCGTCGAGCACCGTCGTGACCGGGCTCACGAACCAGCGGCCACTCTCGCGAACCGCCTCGACGGAGACGGGCCCGCTGTCGGTCGCCGCACTGTCCGAGCCGTAGGCCAGCAGCCCGAACGGAATCGCGTCGCCGAGATCGCCGGACAGGCAGAGCTGGGATGCACCGTCGCGGGAGTAGTACCCGCCACCGTTCATGCCGCTTTGCACGACGGTGTCCCCAGTGTCCGTCGACGTTCTCTCGGTCGGTGTCGCAACTTTCAGTTCGCTCGACCCGCCCGAGACCGAGACCCGTCCGAGCAGCCCGTCGGAGGGACACGTTCCGCCGACCTGCCATCGCCCTTCATCGCTTCCACTCCCAGTCGTGCCCGACGCGTCGAGCTTCACGATCGCAGTGTCGCCGTTCACGGTCGCGCTCGTGTTCAGCTTGTCGATCGTGAAGTCGGGGTGCGTGTCGACCGCTTCCTTCTCGATCCAGGCGCGGAAGTCATATACGGGGAGCTCGTCGGGCGGCGCCAAGGCCATCAGGCGGGCCCAGTTGCCGGCTTGCCACGCGTGCAACGCATCGCTCACCGCGTGTTCCGGCGAGTCGGCCCCGAGATCGGCCGCCTTTGCGGATCCGTAACCGGCGGCCGGTCCACCCGCGGCCTCGCGCGCGTACTCCAGCGCGGTATAGGCCGGACTCACGTACCAGCCACCGTCGTGGCGCACGGTCACGACGAACGTCGGGAGGTCGGAGCCCGACGCGAGCTTCGCGAGATCGGCGCTCGCGTTCGTGTCGGACGAGTTCGAGTCGTGCTGCGCGTCCTGGAGCAACTTCGACATCGCGGCTTCGTGCGTGGTCGCGGAGATTTCGCCGCTCGTGATGGTCACCTTGGCGAATCCGTCGGCCAACGACTGGGTGGAGAGTTGGAGATGGTCGACGGAGAGGTCGACCCCGGCGAGCGGTTGACTCGCGTCGTTGACGACCTGGAGGTCGGCCGCGCGCTTCGTGGCGGCCTTCACCGTCTCGCGCATCGACCGCACTTCCGACGGCACGAGCACGTCGACCGCGGCGAGTGGGTCCTTGTGCGAGATCGCGTCGGCCAGCTGGCGTACCGCAGCCTCCGGCGAGCCGGCCCCGCCGCTGCCGAACACCGCCGACACCGCGAGCGCGCCGACGCCGACCAGCGCGGCCACACCGACCGCGCCAACAAGTGCTCCGAAACGACCGCGGCTGCGCACGTCGGGATCGACCATGACGAAGGGAACATCGTCGTCGGCGACATGCACGTCGGCGTCGATGTCGGTCGCCGCCGACTCGGCCCGAACGTCGCCGATTGCCGCGTTGAGCACGTCGTCGACACCGCGCCGCGTTCCCCGTGCAGCCAGTCGTTCCAACCGATCGTGCAGCTCACTCACCCGTCGACTCCTTGCTCAGTTCGGCGCGCAACCGCCGACGCGCACGCAACAGCGCGACGCGCGCGTTGGCGCCCGACATCCCGACCACTTCGGCGGCCGGCGCGATCTGGTGACCTTCGACCTCGACGAGGTACAGCAACGCGCGTACGCGCGGCGCCAACCCGAGGAGGTCCGAAAGATCGCTGGGATACGAATCGTGCGCGGCGATGCTGGTTGCGATCATCGGCGCGGCGCTGAGCGCCCGACCTGACCGCCGGCGCTCGTCGGCGACGAGGTTCACGACGATTCGGCGCAGGTACGGCCCGAGCTCGCGGATCCGCGACGGCTCCTTCGCCAGCACCTTGGCGAACGCCTCCTGCACGAGATCGTCGGGCTCGACGTCCCAACGGCCGATCACCGCTGCGAACCGCCGCAGCGGCTCATACTCGCCCCGGAGCGACTCGAGATCGTCAGCGCCCCAGCGTTCCCCGACCGTCGACACCGCCCCGGCCCCGCCTCTCGTGTCCATCAAAGGAACAGACGCCTGAGGAACACCTCATGTGACAACGGTCCGAAGAGTTTTCAGTGAGCTCCGGGGGAGAGACTCGAACTCTCAACCTACGGCTTAACAGGCCGCCGCTCTGCCGATTGAGCTACCC
>CAZLEC010000572.1:0-3312 GCA_964558245.1 uncultured Burkholderiales bacterium
GGCGGGGCTCGGAAAGCGGGATGTCGGCGAGCGTCGCGTCAACGCGGGGAATCGCTGATCGAGGTGCTGATCACGGTCAGCATCGTCGGCCTCGGCGTCGTCGCGATCATCACATCGGTGGGCTCGACGATGCGACTCTCGGGCGTGAGCCGTGAAGAGTCGCACGCCGATCAAATCTTGGTGCGCTACGCCGAGAACCTGATCGCCGCGCCGTACGAGGCGTGCTCGGCGGGCAGCACGCCGTATACGGCGGCCGCGACTGCGGCCATCCCGGCGACCAACCTGCCCGACAACATCACGGTCGGCGCGCCGGGCACCGCGGCCGCGACCCCGAACGCGTTCGAGTTGAGCATCTCGTCGATCGCGTACTGGAACGGTGACCTCTCGCCCGCGACCTTCTCGACGACGTGCCCGTCGAGTGACCTCGGAAGCCAAGAGCTCACGTTGCACGTTCACGCGGGTGACGGAACGTTCGATCGCGACACGATGATCGTAAAGCGGGCGTCATGAGGAACGCACGAGTCGGGTCGCCGACAACCTCGTCTCGCCGCGCGCGCGGAGCCGGCGGGTTCACGCTCGTCGAGCTCGTGGTGGCCGTGACGGTGGTCGGGCTGATCGTCGGTCCGCTCACCGCGGCGGCGGAGTTCTTCATCTCGCACGGGGGGACCGCCACGGGGGTGTTCGCCGACGACACGTCGGTTCGGTCGGCGATCTCGCTCTTCGACACCGACGCGCAGTCTGCCGAATCGGTCACGGCGCCCGATCCCGCGCCGTGCGGGTCGGGGAGCAGCGCGTTGGTGACGATGAGCTGGACCGACGACAGCGGCACGATCTTCCGGGCGTCGTGGTCGACGCAGACATCCGGCACGACGATATCGCTCGTCCGCCAACGTTGCACCGGTACGACCCTGGTCTCGACATTGCTCGTCGCCGACGTGACTGCGCCGCCGACGGTCACCTGCACGCCGAACTGCGCGAACGCGTCGACGATCACGCTGACCGGAACCGCGGCGAACGGCGCCGGCTTCACGGTGTCGTCGAAGCGAAGGCCGTCGTGAGCCTCCACCGGAGCGAGCGCGGTGCGTCGTTGGTGCTGGCGCTCGTGTTCATCACGAGCTTGGGTTTCATGGCGATCATCTCGCTCAATGTCGCCGAGTCCTCGTTCCGCGACGCGAGCGCCAGTCAGACGTTCCGGTCCGACGTGTACGGCGGCGGGGGCGCGCTCGACGTGTACATCAACGCGATGCGGTCGACGGCCACGTGGGGTCGCGACGGCAGTGCGTGCCCGAGCATGACGACCGCCCTGCCCGACGGGCGCACGGTGACGGTCGACTGCACCCCGGTGACGGGCAGCGGCGCGCTCATCGTGGGCGGCGCCGGTGCCCGCTCGAACCGCATCGTCGACCTGGCGGCCAGCATCGACAGCCAGCAAGTTGCCTCCGCCCGCGCCGAGTTCGTGGACGGCGGCGGGTCGTCGGTCGGCTCCTCGATCCGGGTTCGCCACTGGATCACGGCGTCCTGACGGCCGGGCGCAGCGGCATGAAGAACGCCCAAGAGCTGCGGAAGTCACATATCGGGATTGGGTCTCAGTCGGCCCGCTTCGGCCGCCGATAGCGCAATCGAGGATCACCATGGACGGAATTCTTCGACTTCGCGCCTGGCTACAGGAACAGCGCCTCCGGGGCGTCGGCGGCTTCTCGCTTCCGGAATTGCTCGCGGTCGTCGCGATTCTCGGGGTCATGGCCGGGATCTCGTCGCTGGCATTCGGCGGCTTCGATTCGGCGAGCTCCTCGATCAGCTGCAAGGCGGACAAGACCCGCTTGCAGCGCGCGGAGTCGACCTTCTATTTGCAAAAGGCCCGCTACGGCACCGAGGCCGACCTCGTTGCCGACGGCCTGCTCGGCGCGGAGTCCGACCTCCACGACGTGACGGTGGCGTCTTCGGCCTACACGATCTCCGAGGTCGGCCGGTGCATCGGAACGAGCACGGCCTACAACATCGCGGCACCAACCGTCGGCACGACTGCGCAGTCGGGGGTCACGGTTGCCGTCATGAACCCCGACGGCACCGCGGTGTCGGGCGCGGTCGTCTCGTACTCGCAGGGCAGTTGGACGGCGATGGGCACGACCTCGACCTCGGGCCAGGTGAACGCGCCGCTCGCCAGCGGGACCTACGACTTCCGGGTGGTGCTGGGCGGCACGACGAACACGCTCTCCGGCGTGAACGTCAAGCAGGGCACGCTCGTGACCTTCCCGACCGTGCGCCTCACCGCGACGCTGTCGAACGCGAGCGGCCCGCTGGCCGGTGGCAGCGTGTCGGTGCAGAGCAGCGGCGGCTCGTCGTCGGCGATCGGTACCACGAGCGCATCGGGCAGCGTCGCGGCGCAGGTGTTGCCGGCCATCTACGACGTCACGATGACGTACGCGTCGCACGCGATGACGCAGACGAGCATCTCGGTGAACGCGCCGACGACAGTCGCGTTCAACACCCACACCCTCACGGTGAAGCTCCTGACGGTGTCGGGCACGCCTCAGTCGGGCGGTGTCGTCTCGGTCACACCGTCGGGCGGTTCGGCGTTCGGCCTCGGCACGACCAACTCGTCGGGGATCGTGACGGCCACGGTGCTCGACGGTCAGTACACGGTCTCCATGGTCTACGGCGGCGTCACGTCGACCCAGAACGCGACATTGAGCGGCGACACGACGGTGACGTTCCAACCGTCGACCACGACGCTGCGCATGCGTTCTTCCACCGGCGCGGCGTTGTCGGGGCAGGACAGCGCGATCTGGTGGCGGTCGACGGGGAGCTCGAGCTGGTCGTTCGCCGGCTACCCCGATGCGTCCGGCAACGTCACGATCTCGCAACTGCCGGGCACCTACGACTACGAAGCCCGCTGGTTCGGTGTGTACGAGGTGAAGTCGGCGGTTGTGATCACCGGCGCCACCGCGCTCACGTGGCAGACGTTCGCGGCGACGGAGTTCTTGGAGTCGTCGACCGGGTCGGGCCTTTCGGGTCAGGACAGTGCGATCTGGGTGCGGCCGGCGGGTTCGTCGTCGTGGTTGTTCTCGGGGTATCCGAACGGCTCGGGCCAGGTCGTGCAGGAGTTGTTGGCGTCGTCGTACGACTTCCAGGCGCGTTGGTTCGGTGTGTACGAGGTGAAGTCGGCGGTGTCGATCGCGTCGAACTCGACGGTGACGTGGCAGACGTTCGCGGCGACGGAGTTCTTGGAGTCGTCGACGGGGTCGGGCCTGTCGGGGCAGGACAGTGCGATCTGGGTGCGGCCGGCCGGCAGTGGCTCGTGGTATTTCTCGG
>CAZLEC010000573.1:0-3304 GCA_964558245.1 uncultured Burkholderiales bacterium
TGCTCCACGTCCCGACAGTCGCGTTGCGAATGTCGATGCCCCACGCCCGGAACATGGAATAGTCGAGCAACACGGTCGCCCCCACCGCGATCACGAACGTGAGCAGCGAACGCAGCTTCTGGATCTGCGGCACCGCGTCGGTGAGGAAGTCGACGAGCTTCAAGGTCGCGAGCGCGAGCATCGCGACGACTGCGAAGTCGTACATGGATCCACCTCCTGGTGGTCTCGGAAGAGACGTTTCGCCCTCCCTGCACGTATTGACCACCAACGCCGCGAAAGGGTGACATTTCGTTCGCGCATTTCCGCGCGCACAGGTCAGGCGCGCGAGCTCATCTCCTCGAGCTCCTCGACCGACATCAGCACGACCCGCGACTTCGACCCCTCCGACGGACCGACGACGCCGCGGCGCTCCAGGAGGTCCATCAGCCGGCCCGCACGGGCGAAGCCGACGCGGAGCTTGCGCTGGAGCATGCTCGTGGAACCGGTGCCGGCTCGGACGACGAGCTCCATCGCCTAGTCGAACAGGTCGTCGGAGTCGTCGTCGTCGCTCCCGCTGCGACCGCCGCTCACGCCGTCGGCGCCTTGCACACCCTCGACGTACGTCGACTCGGTGGCCTGGCGCCGCCAGTGCGCAACGACTTTGCGCACGCACTCCTCGTCGACCCACGCGCCCTGTACCCGCTCGGTCCGGCTCGACGACGCGGTCAGCATGAGCATGTCGCCCTTGCCGATGAGCTTCTCCGCGCCCATCTGGTCGAGGATCACGCGGCTGTCGGCCAGCGTGCTCACGGAGAACGCGAGGCGGCTCGGGATGTTGGCCTTGATCACGCCGGTGATCACGTCGACCGACGGGCGCTGCGTCGCGATCACGAGATGGATCCCGACCGCGCGAGCCATCTGCGCCAACCGGCAGATGCTCGTCTCGACGTCGCGCGCGGCAACCATCATCAGGTCGGCGAGCTCGTCGACCACGACGACGATGAACGGCAGCCGGTCGTACGACTTGCCGGTCTCGGGATCGGGGTCGTCGTGCGTCGGCAACTCGCCCCGGTCGAACATCGCGTTGTAGCCGGTGATGTCGCGCACGCCGATGTCGGCCAGGATGTCGTAGCGCATCTCCATCTCGCGCACCGCCCAGTCGAGCGCGTTCGCGGCGCGCTTCGGGTTGGTGACGACTTCGGTGAGCAGATGCGGCACGGAGTTGTACTGGCCGAGCTCGACGCGCTTGGGGTCGACGAGGATCAGCCGCACTTCGTCGGGCGTGGTCCGGACGAGCAACGACGTGACGATGCTGTTGATGCAGCTCGACTTGCCCGCGCCCGTCTGGCCCGCGATCAACACGTGCGGGAACGTCGCGAGGTTGGCCATGACCGCGTTCCCCGCGATGTCGCGGCCCATCGCGACCTCGAGCGGATGCTTGGCCTTTTTCGCCTCCGGGCTCGAAAGGATGTCGCCCAGGGTGACGATCGGGCGCATCTTGTTCGGCACTTCCACACCGATCGCGCTGCGGCCCGGGATGGGCGCCAGGATGCGGACGTCGTGGCTGGCCATCGAGTAGGCGATCTCCTTCGCCAGGCTCGTGACCTTGTTGACCTTCACGCCCGGCGCGAGCTCGAGCTCGTAGCGGGTGACGGTGGGTCCGACGGTCGCGCCGAGGAGTCGCGCGTCCACACCGAACTGGCGCATCGTCGCTTCGAGCACCTCGCCGCCCTCTTGCACGAGTTGGGGATCGACCTTGCTCGACTCGCTGCGCTTCAAGACGTTGGCGGCCGGCAGCTTCCACGGGCTCTTGCGGATCCCGGGCGGCATTTGGATCTCGAGCTGCTCGGCGGCGCCGGTCTCGTCGCCGATCGAGACGAGCTCGTCGTCGGTGTCGTCCTCGGCCGCGATCTCCTCGTCCTCTTCTTCTTCCTCTTCCTCTTCTTCGTACTCCTCGTCCTCGTCGTACTCGCCTTCTTCTTCCTCGTCTTCGTATTCCTCTTCTTCTTCTTCGACTTCCTCGTACTCGTCGTCGTCGACGAGCTCGGCGACCACGAGGTCCTGGTCGAACGCCGGGGCCGTCAGGTCGACGTCGACCGCGCCCGCGATCGGCGACTCGGCATCGATCGAGTCCTCGGTCTCGGAAGCCGGCATCACCATCAGCGCGCGCAGCTGCTGGCCGACGAACTTCGTCGCGACCGTCGCGCCGGTCGCGAGCTGGCGCAGCCCGGTGCCGACGACGAGCAAGACGCCGAACAGACCGAGCGCGACGAGCACGATCACCGCGCCCACCGGACCGAGGGCGGCCCGCAACGGTGCGCCGACGAGCGCGCCGATGACGCCGCCCGCGTGCTCGAGCCGGTCGATCGAGCCGTGAGGGTTGCCGTGCCCAATGTGCATCAGCCCGACCGCGGCCAGGCCGACGAGCAGGAACCCGATGCCGAGCCGCCAGCCGCGCCCGGCTCGATCGTCGTCCTCGTCGTCTTCGGTGGCGCCCCATCTCGGGGTCACGAGCGAGAGCGACCCGACGACGAGCGCCACGGGTACGAGGAACCGGCCGCCACCGAGCACGGCTGCGCAGCCGTGCTCGATGGCCCGCCCGAACGGTCCGGCCAGATCCGAGTAGATGCCCAGCGCCGAGATCACGCCGATCACGGCGAGCAGGAAGGCGAGCGCGTCGGGGCGGTGGGCCCGGAGCTGCTCGTTCACGTCGTCTCGCCACGCGGATCGGACCGCGACTCGAGAACGCCCTGTGGTCCTCCGCCCGGACCGACCCCGTGACCGCTGGGCGCGCGAGGTCTTCGACCGTCGGCGCGTAGCCATCACCGACAAGCTAACACCAGCCCCACCAGCCACGGTGGTTCTCGGCCGGGCCGCTACAGGGCCGAGACGTAGCCCCCATCGACGGGGTACACCTGGCCGGTGATCCAGCTCGCGGCGTCGCTGCACAGCAGGGCGACCAACACCGCGGGCTCGGCCGGCTCCCCGACCCGCGGCACCGGGTAGTGCCGGGCGAGGCGCGACTCGAGCTCCGGGTTCTTCGAAAGCGCGTCGGCGAGCACGCCGGTGTTCATCGTGCCGAGCGCGACGCAGTTGGCGGTCACGCCGTGCCGTCCGACCTCGGCCGCCAGGCCGCGGGTGAAGCCCATCGCGCCGGCTTTGGCCGCTCCGTAGATGGCCTGCATCCGCTCACCCTTGCGGCCCGCGTCGGACACGACGGTCACGACGCGGCCCCAACCGGCGTCGACCATCGCGCCGACGTACGCGTGGGTCACGTGCAGCACCGCGCCGAGGTTGAGACGCATGTCGCCTTCCCAGTCGTCGG
>CAZLEC010000574.1:0-3294 GCA_964558245.1 uncultured Burkholderiales bacterium
CCTCGGAGTGCTTCGGCGGGTCGAAGACGTGGTCGGTCAGCTCGAGCTTGAGCTGACCGGTGAAGTCCTCGATGGGAGAGATGTCGCGCAGTACCTCCGCGACACCTTCTTCGAGGAACCACCGAAACGAATCGGTCTGCACTTCGATGAGGTTCGGAAGGTCCTTGACCTCGCGAAGCTTCGAAAACGAGAGACGCTCACGGGACGCGAGACGAGCCAACGCGACTCCAATCGGGACTTGATGACGCTACGGGCGCGCCGGGCTGCAATACGCGCGACAGGGGCTACGACGCGGAACGTCCGAAGGATTCGGGCGCGCGTCGCCAGAAGCCAGGAACTTCAGAAGGCGCGAACGGGCAGACACGGCTAGGCCGAGCATAGCGCGAAGCTACGACGGACGCCAATACACCCTGAACGGCAAACCGGAGGCCCGAATTCGGGCCCCGGCTCGCTCGATGTCGGCGCAGGATACGACGAGGGTGGCCCGGTATCAACCACCAACCGAGATTTCCCCCCGAACCGCCTTCTGTGCTGGATCCCTACTTCATCTCCACCTGGGCGCCGGCCTCTTCGAGCTTGGCCTTGCCCTTCTCGGCGTCTTCCTTCGAGACCTTCTCGAGCACCGGCTTGGGGGCGCCGTCGACGAGGTCCTTGGCCTCCTTGAGGCCCAGGCTCGTGAGCTCACGGACGACTTTGATCACCTGGATCTTCTTGTCACCCGCCGCGTTGAGGATCACGTCGAACTCGTCCTGCTCCTCGGCCGCCTCGGCCGGAGCCGCGGCACCGCCGCCGCCGCCGCCCATGACCACCGGAGCGGCGGCCGTCACGCCGAACTCCTCTTCGAACGCCTTCAGGAACTCGTTCAGCTCGAGAACGGTCATGCCCTTGAAGACCTCGAGGAGGTCCTCTTTGCTCATCGTTGCCATCAGTTCGCTTCTCCCATTGTTGCTTCGTTCTCGGCTGACGTGTCTTGCGATTCGGTCTCGGCGGCCGGCTCCGGCTCGGTCTGTGCTTCCACCGGAGCGTCTGTGGCGCTCACCGGAGCGTCTTCACTTCCATGGTCGGATTCGCCCTCGTCCGGAGCGCCTGACGGCGCTGTCTCGGACCGCGACTCCTCCGGGGGTCTCGTGTCGATGTAGGCCTTGAGGCCGTAGGCGAAGTTGCGGGTGAACGCCTGGAAGAGGCCGGCCGCCTTCACCAACGGCGCCTGGAACCCACCCGCCAGGCGGGCGAGGATCACATCACGAGGCGGGACGTCGGCGAGCGCTTCCACGTCGGCGACGGTCAGCATCCTCGGCCCGAGCATCCCGCCCTTCAGGATGAGGTTCGGGTTGCCCTTGGCGAAGTCACGCAGCGCCTTGGCCGCGACCACCGCGTCGCCGTCGGCGCGCACGAACGCGATCGCCACGGGACCTTCGAGCCACTCGGCGAGCTCGGTGAGACCGACGTCGGCGGCGGCCCGGCGGGCGAGGGTGTTCTTGTAGACCTTGTAGTCGGCCGAGGCCGGGCGCAGCGCCGCCCGCAGGTTCGCGAGATCGGTCACGGTGAGGCCGCGGTACTCGGTGAGCACCGACGCTTCTGCCATGCGGAGACGAGCGGTGATGTCGTCGATGACTTCCGACTTGCGCTGCTGTTGCGCGCTGTCGGCCGGAGCTTTGGTGGGCACGGCGGTCCTCTGCGGGTTGGCCTCGTGCAGACCGAGGCAAACCGCGGGACGGCGGCCGTAATGGACCGCGCACCGTGCTTCGCCTCTTCCGGCGGGCCGGGCAGGCCCATTACCTCGCCCCGTTGCCGGGACCGAGACCGGAGGTCTACAGCGTTCGAGTAACGGCTGAAGACGCTAGCACTTTCATGCGGCTGCGACCTCCGGCCCTCCATCACCCGTGCGGCTTCTCGCCACCATCCGGGCCTCCGGACCTGCGCCTGGGATCATGTACTCGTGTCCGTGACCCCGATGATCCGGGACTTCCTGGTGCGGCTGGAGGAGCTCCTCGACACCACCGACGCCCCGGGCCTCGACCGCGGCCGGGTCGCGATCACGACCGCCGACACCGCGGCGCTGGTCGTCCTCCCGCACCGGGCCGGGCCGGACCGTGACGTCGAGCTCCAAGTGGAGGACCGCCTCGTCGTCGTCAACTACGGCGGCGAGCCGCTGCACCTGCGCGGCACCCGCGACTTCGCGCTGCAGTTCGTGGAGGCGCTCCTGAAAGGTCGCGTCGAGATCGTCGTGCACCGGGGTTACCTCTGGCGCACGACAAGTAGCTACCTCGACGGGCAGCCGCGACCGTTCCTCGTCACCCGCATGCCGGTCCCGAGCCTGTCGCCCCGCTCCGAACGCCGAAGCGTCGGCTTCGGGCCCGCCTGACGACTCAGACGGTGGCCTTCACCTCGGGGTTGATCTTCACGCCGGGGCCCATCGTCGACGAGGTCGTGATGCCCTTCAGGTACCGGCCCTTGGCCGACGGCGGCTTCGCGCGCTGGATCTCGTCGAGCACCGCGCCGTAGTTCCGCACGAGGCTGTCGACCGGGAAGCTGACCTTGCCGACGGGCACGTGCACGTTGCCGAACCGGTCGGTGCGGTACTCGACCTTGCCGCCCTTGAACTCCCCGACCGTGCGGCCGACGTCGGTGGTGACGGTTCCGGTCTTGGGGTTCGGCATGAGGCCGCGCGGGCCGAGCACGCGACCGAGCTTGCCGACCTGGCCCATGAGGTCGGGCGTGGCGATCGCGACGTCGAAGTCGAGGAAGCCCTTCTGCACCCGGTCGACGAGATCCTCGGCGCCCACGACGTCGGCACCCGCGGTGCGCGCCTCCTCGGCCGCGTCGCCGGTGGCGAACACCGCGACCCGAACGTCCTTCCCCGTGCCCGCGGGCAGCGAGACCGTGCTGCGGAGCATCTGGTCGGCCTTGCGGGGGTCGACGCCCAACTTGAACGCGACCTCGACCGTCTCGTCGAAGTTACGAGTGGCGAGCGACTTCACGAGCTCGAATGCCTGAGCCGGCTCGTGGAGCTCGGCCTTGTCGTACTTCTTCGATGCGTCGACGTACTTCTTGCCTTGCGCCATCGTGCGCTCCCTTCAGAAGCTCCCTCGTTGCTTGCGCTGATCCCGACGGCCGAGGTGGTGCCGCCGCAGCGATCCTGCGAACGCTTCAGTCGACGACTTCGATGCCCATCGAGCGGGCCGTGCCGGCGACCTGCGCCATCGCGCCTTCGATGTCGATCGCGTTCACGTCGGGCATCTTGGTCTGCGCGATCTCGCGCACCTGGGCCTTCGTGACCTTGGCGACGGTCTC
>CAZLEC010000575.1:0-3292 GCA_964558245.1 uncultured Burkholderiales bacterium
CAAGGACACGGCGTTGCGCGCACTGAAAGACGTCGAGGTCTGGACGCGCGTAGTCGGCGGGTATCCCCTCGCCGCGCACTGGCTCGAGGGCGAGCCACTCGACGACGGCATCGCGGTGATGGCGAAGATCGAGGATCGGCATCGCACGTTCGTCATCGACGGCCGGCCGGTGGCCACCGGCGTGCTCCCGCTCTCCGACTCGTGGGCGTGCACGAACCCGTCGGTCGGGCGCGGGATCGCGATCGGAACCATTCACGCGGTCGCGCTGCGCGACCTGCTGCGCGACGCGCCGGCCGACGCCGTCGACCTCGCCCGCCGCTGGCACGCCGCGACGATGGCAACCGTCGAGCCCTGGTACCGCGACACGCTCGCCTACGACGACGGGCGGCTCGAGCACATCCACGCCGTGATCGAAGGGCGCGAGTTCGTGGCGAGCCCCGAGTACGAGATGACCGAGGCGCTGCAGGTCGCCGCGAGCAAGGAGCCCGACATGCTTCGCTGCGCGCTCGACATCGCCGGCGTCGTCGCGCTCCGCGAAGAGGTGTTGGCGCGCCCGGGTGTGTACGAGCGCATCGTGGAGCTCGGGGGCGGTTGGCGCGACGAGCGGCTCCCCGGCCCGGGACGCGCCGAGCTGCTCGCCATCGTCGCCGCCTGAAGATCGCGCCCTGCCGCCTCGCGCGCTACGGCGCGTTGTACACGTCCTTGCCGAAGCACGTGAGGCCGGGCGCCCCCGCGAAGCCGAGGTGCGTCAGGCCGAACACGTTCTCCATGCTGCACAGGAGCGCGTAGTGGTTGTACGGCGTGTTGCTCGTGGTCTTCGGCTTCGTCGACGTCGAGATGACCAGCGCACCGATGCGCCCGCCGCCGGGGCCGGTGAGCCCGGGCGAGGGCGAGTTCGGCGAGGGAGGTGTGTGGCAGCACGCGGACGCGTCGCCGCCCTTGCCGGTCTCGGCTTCGTCGAAGGTGATCACGAGCATCCCACCGGCGTTGTACGCGGGCGACGCCAGGATCTTCGGCACCCACTTCTTCAAGAACGCGTCGGCCGACACCAGCCCGCCGGGGCGGCCGTCCTTGCACGGTGCGTCGTGACCGTCGTCGCAGACGTTCGGCGTGATGTACGAGAGGTTCGGCGTCTTCGCCGCGGAGGCGAGATCAGTGGGGAGCGCGTCGAGCCCGACCACCTCCGTGTTGCACGCGGGCGAGTCGATGATGCCGTGGAAGTACACCCACGGGTCGTGGCGCGTCGCGTACATGTCGGTCTTGGTGGCGACGATCGACGAGTCGACCGTGCCGATCACCGGGTGCCGGCACGTCTTCGGCAGCGTCGGCGAGTTCGCGATGTCCTCCTGGTAGGCCTTCCACGTGAGATGGGCGGTCTGGAGCTGGTCGCCGATCGTCAGCACCGAGCTCGGGAACACGCAGCCCTGGCCGAGCTCCTGCCCGTAGGCGCCGGTGCCCGTCGAGACGAAGTCGGTGTAGTGGATGCAGTCGGTGTTGGTGTCGTGGTTGGGCGCCTGGCCGCTGATCTGCGCGATGTAGTTGTCGAGGCTCACGTGACCGATGCCGAAGTACTGCGTGAGCAACGCGCCTTTCGGCCGGAGCGTGGCGTTCAGGTACTTCGCCTTCGACTTCGCGCCCCACGACGTGGCGTAGTTCTCGTTCTCGAGGTTGATGACGAACACGTGGGTGATCTTCTTCACCGCGGCCGGCTTCGGGACCGTGGCCGTCGTGAGCACGGCGGCCGTGTCGCTCTTGCTCGGCGGCGTCGACGGGGCGGCGTGACCCGACCCACCGGACGCGCAGGCGCCGGCCACCACGACCAGCACGGAAAGGAGGAGGACAGAAATTCGGAAGCGGTTCATCATCTGGACACCTTCCCACGAAGCACCTGAACGGCGACATTCCGCGACTCGACCACTCGCGCCGCGAAAGGTACGAACCCGACACCGTCGAGTACTCCACATCGAGTACCAGTTCGCCCCGGGACGAGCTCGGAGGGCCGGCCGGTGTCGCAGCCGCGCGCGACCATGCCGGGCATGTCGCGTCCGCCCGGGCCCGCCGCGCTCGGGCGCGGGGTGATCCTGGAGTCGGGCGCGCCCGCACCCGAGCCGTGGTCGGAGGCGCCGAGGGTCGTCGTCGACGACGCCGTCCTGCGCGACCCCCGCGACACGGTCGATCGGCTGCACGAGCTCTGGACGTCGCGCACGCCCGTCGTCATCGACCTCCGCGTGCCTCGCGAGGCGCTCAGCACGCCGGAGCACGACGAGCGGCCCGCCTACGAGCTCACTCCGGCCTTCGACTTCGCGCGTGAGCGTTGCTACTTCCTGACCCGCGCCAACAACTACGACGCGCGCGGCGAATCGCCTCGCTGGGGCGCCGCATCGGAAGCCGAACGCCTCGGCGCGCGGCGAGGTGGTTCGGCCGACGTCGTGCTCGCGGACGGCACCGAAGCCTGGTGCGACGGTGGACCGCGCACGTCGGGACTCCTGCGCGGCGAGCTCGATATCGAGGCGGGCGTCGTGCACCGCTTCGCGCTCGAGTCCGGTGCGCTGCGCGCCGATCTCGATCCGGCCGCGAGCGCCGCGGCAAGCTCCCTCGCCCCCGATCAGCAGGCCGCCGTGCTGCACGCCGGCGGTCCGGCTCGGATCCTCGCGCCGGCGGGATCGGGCAAGACGACCGTGCTCGCGGCGCGGTTCCGCCATCTCGTCGTCGAACGGGGATACGGAGCGGCGAGCGTGTGCGCGCTCGCGTACAACCGGCGGGCCGGTGCCGACATGCAGGACCGGCTCGGCGACCTGCCGCGCGACGCGCAACGCAAAGTACGCACGCTCAACTCGTTCGGCTACGACATCGTCCGCCGAGCGCGGCCGGGCACACGCGTCATCGACGAACGCGAGATGCGTGAGCGCATGCAACCCCATCTCACGCTCCGGCTGCGCGCCAACACCGACGCGCTGCGCCCCTATCTCGAGGCACTCGAAGAGGTCTCGCTCGGCCTGCGCATACCGGAGCTCGTCGAGCGTCAACGCGGCGACGTCGAGGGCTTCGCCGCGATGTACGAGCAGTACCGCGCCGGGCTCACCCGCGACGATGCCATCGACTTCGACGGTCAGATCGCCGGCGCGATCGAGGCGCTGCTGCGCGACCCGGCGCTGCGGCACGCGTTGCAACGAGAGTGTCGTCACCTCCTCGTCGACGAGTTCCAGGACCTTCGCCCCGCGCACCTGCTCCTCGTGCGGCTGGTCG
This sequence comes from uncultured Burkholderiales bacterium, assembly GCA_964558245.1. Classification (GTDB taxonomy): domain Bacteria; phylum Actinomycetota; class Acidimicrobiia; order IMCC26256; family PALSA-610; genus JBBQER01. The sequence goes on from CAZLEC010000575.1 coordinate 3,247, forward strand.
CGGCGCCCGCCTACGACGTGTTCGGCGTCGGCGACGACGATCAGGT
>CAZLEC010000576.1:0-3279 GCA_964558245.1 uncultured Burkholderiales bacterium
CCAGTTTGGTGAGGCCGCGGCGCATGTGCCGCACGGCCTGTTGGATCCGTTGCTCGTTCTCCACGAGCGCGAACCGGATGAAGCCCTCGCCGCCGGGGCCGAAGCCCGATCCGGGTGAGATCGCGACCTTGGCCTCGTTCATGCACAGGGTCGCGAACTCGAGGCTGGTCAGCTCGGCGTAGGGCTCGGGGATCCGGGCCCACACGAACATGGTTCCCTTGGGTCGCTCGATCTGCCAGCCGATGCGCGAGAGACCGTCGATCAGCGCGTCGCGCCGGCCGCGGTAGATCTCGTTGACTTCCTTCGGGAAGTCGGGCGCCTCGTTCATCGCGACTGTGGCCGCGATCTGGATCGGTTGGAACGTGCCGTAGTCGAGGTACGACTTGAGCTTGGCCAGCGCGGCGACGATCTCGGAATTGCCGAGCAGGAAGCCCATACGCCAGCCGGCCATCGAGAACGACTTCGTGAGCGTGTAGAGCTCGACCGCGACTTCTTTCGCGCCGGGGACCTGCAGGATCGACGGAGGCTTGTACCCGTCGAAGCCGAGGTCGGCGTACGCGAAGTCGTGCACCACGACGATCCCCCGCTCGCGCGCGAACGCGACGAGCCGCTCCATGAACGCGTAGTCGACACACGCGGTGGTCGGGTTGTGCGGGAACGACGTGACGATCACCCGCGGGCGCGGCCACGCCTCTTCGTAGGCGGTGTGCAGGTTGGAGAAGAAGTCTTGCTCGGGCCCCATGCGCACGTAGTGCACCGCGGCGCCCGCGAGGATCGGCCCCCAGATGTGGATGGGGTACGACGGGCTCGGCACGAGCGCGGTGTCGCCGGGCCCCACGAGGGTGAGCATGAGGTGGGAGAAGCCCTCTTTGGCGCCGATCGTCGAGCACACCTCGGTCTCGAAGTCGAGGTCGACGCCGAACGTGCGCTGATAGAGGTCGGCCACGGCCATGCGCAGCTTGGGGATGCCCTTGCTCGTCGAGTAGCGGTGATTGCGCGGGTTGCGCACCGCCTCGGCGAGCTTCTCGACGGCCACCTGCGGCGACGGCACGTCGGGATTCCCGAACGCGAGGTCGATCACGTCGTCGCCGCCCCGCCGGAACTGGATCTTCAGCGCGTCGATCTCGGCGAACGCATACGGCGGCAACGCGTTGATCCGGCGGAACTCCATAACCGCAGGATAGCGACGCGCTCTGCGGGGCCGAAGCACTTTCCCACGCGATCCGGGCCTACCCTGCGGGACCCGTGGAGACCTACGCGCCGATTCCCGAGGAGACGCTGCACCGGGCGCCCCACGCGCTCGCCGTCGCCGGCCGGGTGGTACGCGTGGTGGTGTTGCTCATCGTCGTCGCGCTGGTGCTGCGATTCGCGTTCGAGGGACCGCCGCCCGACTTCCGCGACTTCGGCAGCGTCCGAACGCAGGTCGGCACCGCCGAGGTCGTGTGCGGCGGGGACGCCTACTTCGGTTGCGGCGACGCCACCTCGCTCGTGTTCCCGTCGTGCAACCTGACCGCCGCCTGGCGTGCGTACTTCGGGATGCCCGACAGTCGACAACCAAGCGCGGGCCCGCTCGACGCGGCGGTGCGCCGGCTCACCGGAATGCGCCCGCCGTTCGGGAAGACGTGGAATGTCACCTGCTTCGCCGGGTATCCGCTCGGGACCAAGGTGGCAAAGCTCGAACCGATCTGAGCCCGAATCCGGATTGACTACGGTGGCGTGATGCCCGCACCCAAGGCGGTGCTGCTGGACGTCGGCGGCATCTTCCACCTCCCGGATCACGGTCGCATCATCGACGCGTTCGCGCGTGCAGACGTGAGCGTCTCGGCCGACGTGCTCGACCGCGCGCACTACGCCGGCGCCGCCCAGTTCACCGTCGACTACGAAGGCGAGCTCGACTGGAAGGGTCGGTGGCACTCGTATCTCGAGGCGTACATCACGGCGTCGGGAGTCGGCGACGATCCGAGCGTGCGCGAGGAGGTGCACGTCCACCTCGACAACGAGTTCGCGGCCGGGCCGCTGTGGGCGCGCATCATCCCTGGCTCCGTCGACGGCCTGCGCGCGCTCGTCGGCACGGGAGTCCACGTCGCCATCGTGTCGAACGCCGACGGTTCCGTCGCGCAGCGCCTCGCCGAGCAAGAGGTGCTCCAGGTCGGTCCGGGGCTCGGCGTCGAGGTCGCGTGCGTGATCGACTCCGGCGCGGTCGGCGTCAGCAAGCCCGACCCCCGGATCTTCCATCTCGCGCTCGACGCGATCGGTGTCGAGGCCGGCGACGCGTGGTACCTCGGCGACATGCCGGGCATCGACGTGGTGGGGGCGCGTGCCGCGGGCCTGTGGCCGATCGTGATGGATCCCTTCGGCATGCAAGTGGGCGCCGACTACGCCCGGGTCACCTCATTGGCCGAGGTGGCGACCATGGTCACCGCGCGCTGATCTCCTGCAGCAGATCGGCGACGAGATCCGGGCGACTCAGGAACGGCGAGTGACTCGTGTGCCAGTCGATCGAGGTGCCGATGCGCGCCGCGTTCGACCGCTGCAGCGCGGTGGTGAGCCCGCGGTCGTCGGTGCACACCACGTACGTCGCCGGCTTCTCGCGCCACGCCGCCGCAGTCACCTTGCCTTGCAACGCGGTGAGCGACTGCGGGCGCAGCCGATCGATGGCGGCGAGGGAAATCTCCGGTTCGCAGTCGTGGTAGAACGCCTCGGCCGCGAGCTCGGGATCGAGGGTCAGCACGCCGTCGGCGACGCGGATCGCGTCGTTGAGCACGGACCCGACCTCGCCGCCCGCGAGGTCGTTCTCCCCCGCCGACTCGCCCGCTTCCAGCGCGAACGCGCTGACGTACACGAGGTGCTCCACCGCGGGATGCGTACCCGCCTCGCTGATCACCGCGCCACCGTAGGAGTGACCGACGAGGACCGCCGGGTCGGTGAGTGAGTCGAGCGCGTCGCGCACACATGCCACATCGTCGTGCAGGGTCGCCGTGGGCGACGACACCGACGGCAGGTCGACCGCCACCGACCTCACTCCGGCCGCGTCGAGGCGAGGGATCACGTCTTCCCAGCACCACGCACCGTGCCACGCGCCGTGTACGAGGACGACAACCTTGCTCATGACAACGCTCCCATACGGCGATTCCTAGCAGACGGTGCCCTAGCCTTCCACGGTGGCCCAAGGCGTCGATTCCGATCCAACGACACCCGCGGGCGATGACGATGACGACGGCGCGGGCACTCGCCCGACGTTGCTGACCCGGCTGCTCCGGGGACGCGACCAGCCCCGCA
>CAZLEC010000577.1:0-3279 GCA_964558245.1 uncultured Burkholderiales bacterium
ATGGCATGGAACGAGCGCCCGACCGCTACCGCGCGCACTTGGCGCGTACGCAGGCTCCGTATCTGTCGACGGCCGCCTCAGTGCAACGCCGGTTGCTCCGTAGTCCGCGCCTGGTCGCCGGGCTCACGCGAGGGCTCACTGCCCCCGGGGTCGGCCGCACGATTGCCGGCGGTTGGTCAATCGCCTGGAACAACCTCCTCGACGGCGCGACACCGAGCGTCGCAACCAAACTCGCCGCGACCGCCGCCGGCCTCGGGAGCGCGCTCACCGCGCGGAGCGCCGACCGGATCTGGATCACACAACAGCTCGAGGTATCGACGACTACCAGGCGGGGGAGTAGCCGCGCGGGCGTCTAAGAATTCGTCTAAGAATTTTGCGATGTCGTGGTGTCGCAACAGTTGCGTCAGACGCACCGCACGTGACCTGCGAAGACGCGTCATGGTGCACCGCTGTGCGACGGAGTGACTCGCCGGTGTAGCGACTGGGGGTCAAGAGGTCGCGGGTTCGAATCCCGCCAGCCCGACAAGGAACTGCGCAAGGTCCGAGCGATCGACCTCGACCGGGCCTACGTTGCGATCGAACGTCTGCGACCGTGAGCGGCCGTCGGGATCGCGCCAGCGAGCGCCACCTGGCATCCCGTGCCGGCTTGCCGTCACGGTTGCGCGTCATCGCACTGAATGATCACAGAGTGCCGTTGCGCGTGGCTGCGGTGAAGGCGACCCAGCCCGGTAGAACCGGGAGCCAGTACCCGATGATGCGGGACATGAGGACGGCGGCTACTGCTTTTGTGGTTGGCACGCCTACTTGGGCGAGTCCCGCGACGAGGGCTGCTTCCAGGGCTCCGAGGCCGCCCGGCGTAGGGGCGGCGGCGGCGACGGCGGAGCCTACGACGAAGACCGCGACGACAGTGAGCCCTGCAAAGTGGGCTTGGACAGCTTCGAGGCACGCTACGAGTACGAAGGCCTGTGCTGCGGTGATCCCCGCGGAACCGCCGAAGAGCATGAGGGCTCGGGCAGGGTGTTCGAGTACTGAGCGCATATCGCGTGCGTGGGGCCGGATGCGGTTGACGATCGAAGTGAGGCGCCGCCGCCAGTACCAGGCGCCCGCGATGGTGAGGACGGTGATGATGAGTGCGATGACCGGCCAGTACACGTCGAGGTCGGGGGCGCGGGGGAGATTGAGATGTGTTCGCACGCCGACGAGCGGGATCAGCGTTGCGAGCAACAGAACGTGGACAATGAGTCCCGCCGCGGCGTCGAGACCGAGCGCGGTGGCAGCCCGTGAGCGACGGAGTCCGGCGTGCTCGAGGTATCGAACGTTGGTTGCGAGCGCACCCAGGCCCGCAGGTGCCAGCCGGTTGGTGAACGTCGACGCCAGCTGGACGAGGGTCGTCGTTCCGAGCGCGAGCGGTTGGGGTGACGCCCCTATGAGCGCCAACGCTGCCATGAGGTAGGTCGTGCCGGCGCTGAGGGCGGCGACGCCTACCCATGCGAGACTCGCGTGGCGGGTCGCTTGCAGCGCCAGTCGGAAGCTCCCCGCCTGACTGAGCAGGAGAACGAGGGCGACGGTGCCGAGCGCGAGCGGCGCGAGATTGCGGCCCGCAACCCAGACGAGGCGTTCGGGAGGTGTTGTCGGCAGTCCTCCGAGCTCGGCGATCTGCGATCGGACCTGTTCGAGGGATCCGTGCCTTGCGCGTAGGAGCTCACGGGTAGAACGGGAGAGCACCAGAGGCTGAAGAGCGGGGAGCGCGTCAACGAGCGGCTCGGTGCCGACTGTCTCGCGGGCACACGTGACCGCCGCTGACGGTCCAATGAGCGCGGCGCTGGACGCCAAGAGCTCTGCGACGTCGTGACGGCGATCGACAGCGTCGGCGTGGAGGTGGGCGTGAGCGAGCTCGATGCACGCGACCCCGTCGTTGGTTGCGACGAATCCGTGCACGTTCGCGCTGCCGTGAGCGATGCCGGCGCGGTGGAGACGATCCAGGGCCTGCCACGCCGCTCTGAGCGCGGAAGGCGTGCTGGGCGCGACCTCGGCGAGGTCCTGGCCCGGGACCCACCTTCGGACGAGGACGCTTTCGCCTTCAGTGAGGCGGGCTGTCCACATCAGGTCGGGTACTGGGACGCTGCTTCGTGACGCGAGCGCGAACGCGAGCGCCTCGTGTTCCACGGCATGGTCCGAACTACGTTGATCTCGACCCTCGCCCGAGTCGTGGAAGGCGAGCATTCTCCACGCGCGGTAGAGCCAGTCAGCTTCGCGGCTATCACGGTCGACGACGCGGACGTGAAGTTGGGCTCCGTTGGCGGTCAAGACGCGGAAGGTGTTGCGGGAATCAGCGATTGGCTCGACGTTGCACTCCGTGAGCCCGTGCTCCTGCAGTCGTTCGGCGAGTGCACCAGGATCAGGTGACCCGCGGGGAGCGCCCAAGACGAGGTGGATTGTTGATCCGACGACCCATCCAACCGCGAAGCCACCGAGCACATCGACCGGAAAGTGAACGCCGACATAGACCCGCGCGATCGCGACGATGCCCACCCCGAGCCAGACGGTCCGTCGTCCCGAACGCCCGAGATAGGGACTTGCAACCGTCGCCATCGCAGCAGCAACCGCGACGTGTGTAGCCGGGAAGGAGAACCCTGGTGTGAGAGCCCCGTGCAACAAGACGCCGACGACTCGTTCGTCGGGCGGGCGCTCCGCGACGATCGCGCTGAGTAGCTTCGCCACAAGCCATGCGACGGTGCCTCCGAGGGCGACCAGCCGCGCGAGACGCAATCGCCGTGCGAGCACACAAGCGATCGCAAGCACCGGCACCGACGCCAACGCGCCGAGTTGCATCGCGCCGATGAGAGGCGGTCCCGCCGCGTTGGGAAGTTGGTTGATGAGCCGGAACAGGTTGACATCGAGCCGGCTCGGCTCGGCAGACGTCGACGCGAATCCTGCCCACACCAGTATCAGCAGGCCCAGGCCGAGACGCAGTACATCGGCCGGATGACGAGCCGTCGCCGTGCGACGTGTCACCGCGCTAGCGCACACGACGGGCCCCGTGAGCCCCGCGGTCGCGTGTCCAACATGCGCTCTACCTAACCGTGTTGTGCAGATCCTACTTCGCGTGGCGAGCGTCGATTTCGATGAAATCGCGTGTTCCGTCAGTCAGGTATCTGGTGGGTGACCGGACCATTGTGGACAGGAGGTTTGATGCTTGGATCGCTTCGGGTGTGGCCCCGGCGTAGAACGTGAACGAGGTCCAGTAGCTGTTGATGTCGAGTTCCATTGCCCGGACAC
>CAZLEC010000578.1:0-3278 GCA_964558245.1 uncultured Burkholderiales bacterium
TCTTGCCGACGCCGGGCGCCGCACCGAGGTAGATGCGCAGCTTCCCTCGCGCCACCGTTGCGCCCTCCTATTGCTTCAGCTTGTCGAGCGCCAGGTTGAGGTCGAGAACGTTCACCGTCTTCTCGCCGAGGAAGCCCCACTGGCGGCCGTCGGTGTGCGACTTGACGAGTGCTTCCACGGTCGCGGCCGGCAGGTTTCGCGCCTTCGCGACACGCGCCGCCTGCAGGTCGGCGTTCGCCGGCGAGATGTCGGGGTCGAGACCCGATCCCGACGCAGTCACCGCGTCGACCGGCAACTTCGTGCCCTTGGGAAGGTTGTTGAGCTGCCGGTAAGCCAGTGCCCGCTCGGGCACCGTGCTCGAGTTGCACACGTACGTGCCGTCCTTGTTCTTGTCGTAGATCGGGTTGCCGGCCTTGTCGGTCAGGTCGTTGCCGGCCTTGTCGGTCGACTGCACGGGCACGCACCACGGGTCGTCCGGGGTCGCGAACGGGTTCTTCCCGACCATGTTGACACCGGGCACGTTACCGATGAGGCGGGCGTCACCCGGGCCGAGGTTCGACGCCGAGCTGACGCTCGCGTCATAGCCCGCGCCGGCGTCTGACGGCCGGGGCTGGAAGTACCTCGGGTCGGGGTTGCCCTGCTTGTCGAGGAACTCCTGGCCGATCAGCGCCGAGCCGACGACCTTGCCGTTCTCCTTGATGAGCGAGCCGTTGGTGCGGTACGGGAACACGACCCGGCCGACCGCGGTCATCGCCAGTGGATACACGAGGCCGAGCGCCACCGCCACGATGGCGGTGAGCACGACCGACGGAAGCAGGTAACGGCGCAACATCAGTGCACTCCCAGCGGGCCGATGATCAGGATGTCAATGAGCTTGATCAGTACGAACGGCGTGAGGAAGCCCCCGACGCCGTAGATGAGCAGGTTGCGACGGAGTTGCGCCGTCGCGTTCATCGCCTTGAACTTCACGCCGCGCAGCGCGAGCGGGATGAGGAAGGCGATGATGATCGAGTTGAAGATCATCGCCGACACGATCGCCGCGTGCGGATTGTGTAGGTGCAGGATGTCGATCTTGCTCAGCCCCGGGAAGATGCTGTGGAACATCGCCGGGATGATCACGAAGTACTTCGCGACGTCGTTGGTGATCGAGAAGGTCGTGAGCGAACCCCGGGTGATGAGCAGCTGCTTGCCGACCTCCACGACGTCCATGAGCTTCGTCGGGTCGCTGTCGAGGTCGACCATGTTGCCGGCCTCTTTGGCGGCCTGCGTGCCCGTGTTCATCGCGACGCCGACGTCGGCGAGTGCGAGCGCCGGCGCGTCGTTCGTGCCGTCGCCGGTCATGGCCACGAGGTGACCGCCGGCCTGCTCGGCGCGGATCCGGTCCATCTTGTCTTCCGGTGTCGCCTCGGCCATGAAGTCGTCGACGCCGGCTTCCTTCGCGATTGCGGCGGCGGTGAGCGGGTTGTCGCCGGTGATCATCACCGTGCGGATCCCGAGCTCGCGCATCTCGGCGAACTTCGCGGCGATGCCCGGCTTCACCGTGTCCTTGAGGTGGATCACGCCGAGCACTGTGGTGCCCTCGGCGACGACGAGCGGAGTCCCACCGCTCATCGCGATCCGTTCAACCGCGGGGGCCAGGTCGGGGGGAACCTGGCCCCCGTTGTCGGTCACCCATCGCTGCACCGAGTCGGCCGCACCTTTGCGGATCGACCGTCCGTGCCACTCGATCCCCGACATGCGGGTCTGCGCGGTGAACGGCACGAGCTCGGCATCCGGCATGTCGACCGGCTTCAGGTCATACCTTGACTCCGCGAGCTCCACGATCGATCGCCCTTCCGGCGTCTCGTCGGCGAGCGAGCTGAGCAGCACGACTTCGGCCAGCTCGCGCTCGGGGTGGCCGCCGACGGGGATGAACTCCGATGCCATGCGGTTGCCGTAGGTGATCGTGCCGGTCTTGTCGAGCAGAAGCGTCGACACGTCACCCGCGGCCTCGACGGCCCGGCCCGACATCGCGAGCACGTTGCGCTGCACCATCCGGTCCATGCCGGCGATGCCGATCGAGGAGATCAGCGCGCCGATCGTGGTCGGCGCGAGGGCCACCACCAGGGCCACGAGCACGATGATCGACTGCGGCGAGCCGGAGTACATCGCGAAGGGCTGCAGCGTCGCGACCGCCATCACGAAGATCAGGGTGAGGGCGACGAGGAGCACCTGCAGCGCGATCTCGTTCGGCGTCTTCTGCCGGTCCGCACCTTCCACGAGCTGGATCATCCGGTCGATGAACGTTTCCCCCGGCTTGGTCGTGATCTGCACCACGATGTGATCCGAGAGCACACGGGTACCGCCGGTGACCGACGAACGGTCGCCTCCCGACTCCCGGATCACCGGCGCCGACTCTCCGGTGATCGCCGACTCGTCAACGAGCGCCATGCCCTCGATGACGTCGCCGTCGCCGGGAATCAGCTCGCCGGCGTCGACCACGCACCGGTCACCGACGGTCAGCTCGGTCGACGGCTTGTCGACGCGCGAACCGTCGGGCTGCACCACGTGGGCAACGCTCTGCTGCCGGGTCTTGCGCAACGCGTCGGCTTGGGCCTTGCCCCGGCCCTCGGCGAGCGCTTCGGCGAAGTTGCCGAAGAGCACGACGAACCACAGCGTGACGATCACGATGGCGGCGAACACGTTGTTCGATGCCGCCGTGTGACCGACGTCGCGCAGGAACAGGATCGTCGTCCAGATGCTGCCGACGTACACGACGAACAGCACCGGGTGGTGCACCATCACGCGCGGGTCGAGCTTCTTGAAGGCGTCGACGATCGACCGTTTGATGATCTTGCTGTCGAGGGCCTTCCGCCGGGGCTCGGCGTGCTTGGGCACGCCGGGCTCGGGCCGGGCCGGTTGGATCGGGCTCATTGTGGTGGTCATCGCTTGACGACTCCTAGAAGTGGCCGGCGAAGTGCTCGGCCAGCGGACCGAGCGCCATGACGGGGAAGTAGGTAAGGCCGGTGATGATGACCGTCACTGCGATCAGCAAACCGGTGAACAACGTCGTGTCGGTGCGCAGCGTTCCTGCGCTGGCCGGCACCACCCGCTTGCGCACGAGAGAACCCGAGATCGCGAGCGCGGGGATGATCAACATGAAGCGCCCGATGAGCATGGTCAATCCGAGCGTCGTGTTGTACCACTGTGTGTTGCCGGTGATGCCGGCTATTGCGGAACCGTTGTTGTGCGCGGTCGACGTGTACGCGTACAGCAGCTCCGTGAGCCCGTGCGGTCCC
>CAZLEC010000579.1:0-3273 GCA_964558245.1 uncultured Burkholderiales bacterium
AGAATCGCTCTCTCGCCAAGAGCATGCGTGATTCTCGCCGAAGGAGGGCACATGGAAGCGTCGGGGGGTGGGCCCGCGATCGCCGACTTCCGATCCGACCTCCACGCGTGGCTCGACGCGCACCGAGGCGAGCTCGCGCCGCCCTTCGTCGAGCCCGGGACGCTCGACGACCAGATCTCCCAGATGCAGCGGGTGAAATCGCTGCTCTTCGCCGCCGATTGGATGCGCTACGGATGGCCCGAGCGGGTCGGCGGCCTGGGCGGCTCGCCGATGTTGCGGACCGAGCTCGGGGCCGCGCTCGCGGCCCGGGATCTGACCGATCCGGGTCTGTTCTCACTGATCGAGGTGCTCGCGCCCACCCTGATCGACTTCGCGCCACCGGCGCTGGCCGCCGATGTCGTGCCCCGGCTGCTCTCGGGCGCGGAGATCTGGTGCCAGGGGTTCTCGGAGCCGAGCACCGGCAGCGACCTCGCGTCGTTGAGCTGCCGCGCCGTTCCCGACGGCGACCCCGCGACCGCGACGACCTGGGTGATCAACGGCCAAAAGGTGTGGACGAGCCTGGCGCAATACGCGGATCGGTGCGTCCTGCTGACGCGCACGGGACCGGTCGAGTCGCGTCACCGCGGGATCACCGCGTTCTTCGTCGACATGGACACGCCGGGGATCACGGTCAGGCCGCTCGAGATGATCAACGGGGTGCGCGAGTTCGCCGAGGTGTTCTTCGACGATGTCGTCGTGCCCGCCGACCGGGTGCTCGGCGAGGTGAACGGCGGGTGGTCGGTCGCGATGGCCATCCTGCCCTACGAGCGCTCGTCGTGCTTCTGGCAACGCATCGCGTACCTCTACCGCCGGCTCGAGCGGCTCGTGGAGGTCGTCCCGGCGAACGACCGGAACGCGGAGGTCGTCGGCAACGCGTTCTTGCAGCTCCACGCGCTCCGCGCGCGCTCCCGTGCGACCCAGCACCGGCTCGCCGCCGGCGCGACGCTCGGCGCCGAGACGTCGATCGACAAGATCCTCGTCGCCGCCGCCGAGCACGCGACCTACGACGCCGCGCGCCGGCTCCTCCCGGGAGTGATCGAGATCGACGACCGCGCGGAGGCCGAGATGTGGCGCAGCGAGTATCTGTACTCGCGGGCCGCCACCATCTACGGCGGAACCGCCGAGGTGCAACGGAACATCGTGGCCCGCCGCCTTCTCGATCTCGGAAGCGACGAGTGATGGACGCCGCCGAGCGGGCCCTCCTCGAGGAGGCAGTTGGTTCGGCCCTCGCGGGCGCGGCGCCGGGAGCCGACGCGGATGCGGCCGTGGCCGCGCTCGGGTGGCTCGAAATGCTGGCCGCCGAGCCGCGCGACGCCCTCGCGGTGGTGTTCGAGGCGCTCGGCGCCACCAATGGTTCGGCGACCGCGCTCGACGACGTGGTCGTGGCCGCGCTCGGCGGCGAACCCCGAACCGACCTCGCGGTGTTGCTCCCGACGTTCGGCGCGTGGAGCCCACCCGGCGCCTTCGCCGACGGTCGCGTTCGCGCCGCCGGGTTGGCGACTGCTCGCGTCACGACTGCCCGCGAGCTCCTGGTGGTGTGCGCCGCCGGCTCGGAAGTTCGAGCGGTCACGCTGCCGGCGTCGTCCGCGGAAGCGCGCCGGGTGGCGGGAATCGATCCCGACGCCGGCTTCCACGCCGTGCACGTGGACAGCTCCGCCGCCGGCGACGCAGTGGATGCCGACGGGTGGGAGTCGGCCGTGGCGTGGGGCCGACGCGCGGTCGGGCACCAGATCCTGGGGGCCGGCCGGGCGATGCTCGCGCTCGCGCGTTCACACGCGGTGGAACGGGTCCAGTTCGGGAGGCCGGTCGCGTCGTTCCAGGCGGTTCGGCACCGGCTCGCCGACGCGCTCGTCGCGGTCGAGGCGCTCGAGGCGACGCTGGGCGCGGCCGCCGACGAGCCGGGCCGGCTCACTGCCGCGCTCGCGAGCGCCACCGCGGGTCGCACCGCGCGGACGGTCGCGACCCATTGCCAGCAAGTGCTGGCCGGGATCGGCTTCACGACCGACCATCCGTTTCATCGCTTGCTCAAGCGAACGATGCTGCTCGAAGGCCTGTTCGGATCGACCGACGAGATCGTGTTGGACCTCGGGCGGCAACTCCTGGTCGCGCGCCGCGTGCCCACACTCATCGAGTTGTAAAGGAACGTTGTGACCGACTTCGAAGCGATCGACTTCTTTCGGGACACGGCCTTCGTCGCCGACCCGTATCCCTACTTCGAATTCCTGCGCGGACAGTGCCCGGTCCGGCGCGAGCCGCACCACGGCGTGGTGATGGTCACCGGGTACGAAGAGGCGATCTCGGTGTTTCACGACACCGCGACGTTCTCGTCGTGCAACTCGGTGACCGGGCCGTTCCCGGGGTTTCCCGTGGCACTCGTCGGTGACGACGTGGGCGCGCTCATCGAGCAGCACCGCGACGAGTTGCCGTTCAGCGACCAGCTTCCCGCGCTCGATCCGCCGATGCACACCGCGCACCGCGCCCTGCTGATGCGCCTGATCACGCCGAAGCGGCTGCGCGAGAACGAGGCATTCATGTGGCGGCTCGCGGACCGTCAGATCGACGAGTTCGTCGCCAACGGCGAGTGCGAGCTCATCAGCGAGTTCGCCAGCCCCTTCGCGCTGCTCGTGATCGCCGACCTGTTGGGCGTGCCGGAATCCGATCACGAGATGTTCCGGGCCGAGCTCGGCGCCAAGCGTCCCGGTCGGGTCATCGGCAGCACCGATACCGCGATGACGCACGGTCCGCTCGAGTTCCTCTACGCGCGCTTCACCGACTACGTGGAGGACCGCCGCAAGCACCCGGGCGACGATGTGCTGACCGGGCTCGCGACCGCGACGTTTCCCGACGGGTCATTGCCCGACGTGATCGACGTCGTGCGGGTGGCGGCGAACTTGTTCGCCGCGGGCCAGGAAACGACGGTGCGCCTCCTGGCCGGAGCGTTCCAGCTGCTCGGCGAGCGTCCCGAGCTCCAGGATCTCCTGCGCGCCGAGCGCGATCGCATCCCGAACTTCGTGGAGGAGATGCTGCGCTTCGAGAGTCCGATCAAGGGTGACTTCCGCCTCTCGCGCGTCGCCACGACCGTGGGTGGCGTCGACATCCCGGCCGGCACGACGGTGATGGTGCTCAACGGCGCCGCGAACCGCGATCCGCGTCGCTTCGACCGGCCCGCCGAGTTTCTCGTCGACCGGGCGAACGCGCGCCAACACATTGCCTTCGGGCACGGCGTGCACACGT
>CAZLEC010000580.1:0-3273 GCA_964558245.1 uncultured Burkholderiales bacterium
GCCGGGGCGTGGATACCCACTCCGCCCGGGGCTGCTGCTCGCACTCGAGCCCTGGGTGCCGGTCGACACCGCCGAGCTCGTCGCCGACCTCGACGGGTGGACTCTTCGGAGCGCGACGCGGCGGTCGTTTGGCGCACGAGAGTAGGGAGGATCTCGCCGGCCGCGTCCTTGCCCAGACGCTCGACCGCCTCGAACGCCTTGTTGGTGAAGTCGATCGTGTGTCCGCCGTCGATGAAGACGTGATCGGTGACGGCCGCGAACATCATCGTCTCCACGTCGGCGAGCCGGCCCGGTTCGGCGAGCGCGGTCTCGAGGGTGCGTTCGGCCGCGTCGGAGGAGCGAGTGTCGACGAAGCGCCGGTACCAGTTGCCGAGTCGATCGACGGGCACGGCCTGCGTCTCGAGCGCACCGACTGCGAAGCGGGGCGCGTGGTTGTGCGTGTCGCGCGCGACGAACGTGAGGCCGTGCACGAGCGCGAGGGCCTGGTCGTCGGGCGCGAGCTGGGGGAGGAGGTTGGCCGTCGCGACGAGCACGGTCAGGCCCGCGCCCCAGCCGGAGCTGCGATAGCGCGTGCCGAACTCCACACCGGTGCGCACGATCTCCGATGCCGGCACTCCCGCGTCGAGCAGGCCGAGCACCGACTTCGCGACCACGAGGGAGATGTCGTCCTCGAGGCCGTTGCGGAGCCGGGCCTGGAGATGACCCACGGGGTCGGCGTGCACTCTCGGACGTACGAAGACGTCGTCGCCGTGCACGTCGACGTCGAATCCCCGCGCGTCGTCGGCCCAGAGATCGAGCGTGCACCCCGACACGAGGTCGAAGCGCGCGTGATGCCAGTGGCAGGTGACGAGGCCGGCCTCGACGGTGCCCTGGTGCAAAGGGAAACCGAGATGGGGGCAACGATCTTCGATCGCGAACGCCGCGTTCTCGTCCCAGAAGACGACGACCGGCAGCGTGCCGACCTTGGTGAGCAACCTCCCGGTCGACCGCAACTCGGAGAGCGAACCGGCCCGGACGTCGTTCGTGGTCATCGTCCACCTCGGAGGGGATTCAAACAAGCTACTACTTGGCATATTCTACGCGGCGATGCGCCGAGTCAAGGGGGCGTTAGCCTCCGCGAACACTGTCGAGCAGCCTTGAGGGGGGTTCATGTCGGCACCGCGTCGTCGGATCGCGCCGGTTTGTCTTGTCGTGGTTGCCGCGGTGGTGCTGGGCGCGTGCTCGAGCAGCAGCTCCGGCGGCTCGCACGCGGCGAAGCCGAACCCCGGCATCGATCTCTCCCACGCGGGCGCCGCGCCGTTCGAGGCCGGTGGGTCGGTCGGCCAGATCTACGTCACCGGCGCGCGGGCGGGCGAGAACCTCCAAGTCGTGAGCTCCGCGGGCGCGGTGGTCGCGCACGCGGCCGCCGACTCGCACGGCAGCCTCATCTTCGGCAACGTGAGCGTGGGCTCCGGCTATCGCGTCGCGGCGGGGACCGGCGCCCAACTCGTTGCGAGCGGTGGCCTCGACGTGACCTCGTGGACCACGCCGCCGCCGGCGTCGACCTACTCGGATCAGAAGATCGGCAACGGCTACGGCTACATCCGCATGCGCGACGGCATCCTGCTGTCGATGACCGTGCACCTGCCGGGGCCGGCCGACAAGGGTCCGTACCCGACCGTGATCGAGTACTCCGGGTACTCGCCGGCCGATCCGAAGGCGCCGCAGCCGAGCACGCTCATCACCCAGGCGCTCGGCTACGCGACCGTCGGCATCAACATGCGCGGCACGGGTTGCTCGGGAGGGGCGTTCAACTACTTCGAGCAGTTGCAGTCGACCGACGGCTACGACGCGATCGAGACGATCGCCGCGCAGCCGTGGGTCGCGCACCACAAGGTGGGGATGGTCGGCATCTCCTACCCGGCGATCAGCCAGCTCTTCGTCGCGCAGCTGCGCCCACCGCACCTCGCGGCGATCGCGCCGTTGTCGGTGATCGACGACACGATCAGGGGCACGCTCGATCCCGGCGGCGTGCTGAACTCCGGCTTCGCGGTCGGGTGGGCGAAGGAGCGCCAGCAGAATGCCGAACCCGCACCGGGTGGCGGTCAGTCGTGGGCGACGGATCGCATCAAGGGTGGCGACAAGACGTGCCTCGCGAACCAGGCGCTGCACAGCCAGGCACCCGACGTCATCCAGGAGATCAAGACCCAGAACTTCTGGACCGACGCGATCGGTCTCCCGCTCTCGCCCGAGCACTTCGTCGACAAGATCAACGTCCCGACGTTCTTCGCCGGCGACTGGCAGGACGAGCAGACCGGCGGCTACTTCGCCAACTTGTTGAGCCACTTCACCGGCACGAAGGAAGCGTGGTTCACCGTGCAGAACGGCAGCCACACCGACCCGTTCGACCCGGCAGTGCTCGCGCGTTGGATCCAGTTCCTCTCGATCTTCGTGGCCCAGAAGGTCCCGCACCAGACCGCGTTCACGAAGGTCGTCGCCGACACCGTCGCGAACATGGCGTTCGGCGTGAGCGCGCCGCTGCCACCCGACCCGTTCGCGAACGTGACTTCGTACGCGCAGGCGAAGCAGATCTTCGACGCCTTCCCGCGGATACGCGTGCTGTTCGAGAACGGTGGCGGCGCCGTCCCGGGTGCACCGCAGGCGCGCTTCGAGGCCGATTATTCGTCGTGGCCGGTCGCCAACACGCCCACCCGGTGGTACTTCGGCGCCGACGGTTCGCTGGTGGATGCCGCGCCGAGCGCGACCGCGGCCGACTCCTACGTGTACGACCCGTCGCACCAGCACGAGACGACCATCGCCAACGCCTCGACCACGGCGACGTGGGTGCAGCTGCCGAAGTTCATGTGGAACGCGCCCGCGGCCGGCACGGCGCTCGCCTACGAGACCGCGCCGCTCGACCACGACGTGACCGTGATCGGCGACTCGAGCGTCGACCTCTGGCTGAAATCGACCGCAACTGACACCGACGTGCAGGTCACGATCACCGAGGTGCGGCCCGACGGCCAGGAGGTCTACGTGCAGAACGGCTGGCTGCGCGCGAGCGATCGTGCGCTCGCGCCCGACGCGAGTGAGCTGCGCCCCACGCACCCGCTCACCAAGGCCGCGGTGCAACCGTTGCCGAGCGGCAAGTTCGTGAGCGCACGGGTGGAGGTGTTCCCGTTCGCCCACGTGTTCCGTGCCGGCTCGCGCATTCGCGTGATCATCGACGCGCCCGGTGACTCGCGCCCGGCGTGGTCGTTCACCGACCTGCCCGCGCAGGGGCACGAGGTGAAC
>CAZLEC010000581.1:0-3261 GCA_964558245.1 uncultured Burkholderiales bacterium
CCTTCACGCCGGGAGTCGAGTGCTGGCCCGGCGTCTGGTACGAGGCGTAGGTCTGGGCCTCGTACAGCACGTAGGGGCCGATCTGCGCCCACGCGCGCTCGGGGTCGTCGGCCACGTGCACGAACGTCGGCCCGACCGTCTCGACCACGAAGCCCTTGTAGCCGACCCGCTCACCTTCCTCGAAGTACGCGTCGCGCACGACCTGGTCGGTGTTCATGGGCAGCATCGGCAACCGCAACCGCGCCGCGCGCCGCGCCGCGGCGGGCACGCCGCCTCCGACCAGGAGCATCGGATGCGGTCGCGTCGCCGGCTTCGGTGTGACCGTCACCGACCGCCCGCGCCATTCGAACGGCTCTCCGTTCCACGCCTCCAACATCACCTCGACGTACTCCTCGAGGATGCGCCCGCGCGCCGCGTGCTCCATCCCTGCCATCTCGAACTCCTCCGGGCGGTAGCCCGCACCCACCACCACCCAGAGCCGGCCGGGCGCGGAGTTGTCGAGCACCGCGATTTGCTCGGCGACGCGTATCGGGTCGTGCAACGGAAGGATCGCCGCGCTCACCATCACTCGCGCCTGCTTGGTACGGCCGAGCAGGATGCCCGCCATCGCCAACGGCGCGGGCTGCCAGCCGTCGTCGATCCCGTGGTGCTCCGAGAGCACCAGCAGATCGAAGCCGTTGCGGTCGGCCCAGTCGTACTGCTCGAGCGCGGCCGCGTAGATGTCACGCGTCGACGCGGGCCCGAACGCCGGAGCGCGGAAGTCGTGCCGCATGCAGAGGTAGGGCATCGAGGTTCCCTCTCGTCTTCAGGTCAGCTCAGCGCGACACGCGTGAGGTGCGGACCGATCTCCTCGCCGAAACGCGTCACTTGCTCGCAGAGCTCGTCGGCCGATCGCGCCGCGAAACGAACCTGCACGTGCGAGACGCCGATCGCGCCGAGCCCGTTGATCCAATCGATGATGCGGTCGTTGCCGTTCATCGCGAATCTCGGCAGCTCCCAATCGGCCTTCCCGACGTACACGCCCGCGTGATAGCCGACCTCGGGCACGGCACCGGGTCGCACCCGGTCGCGCTCGCGCAGGATGTATTCGATGTCGGCGGCGAGGCGATCGGGCGGCGTCGCCTGCGGGATCCACCCGTCGCCCACACGTGCGACCCTGCGCAACGCGGGCTTGCCCGAGCCGCCGATCCAGATGGGCGGATGCGGTTGTTGCACGGGCCGCGGACGCTGGCCGACGTCGGCGTACGAGTAGCGCGCGCCGGAGTGCGGCGCCCATTCGTCGGTCCAGGCGCCGAGGATCGCGTCGATCGACTCGTCGGTGATCGCACCCCGCTCCGCGAACGGCACGCCCAGCGCCGCGAACTCGCCCTCGACGTGCCCGGCGCCCACGCCGAACAGCAACCGTCCGTTCGACAGCGCGTCGACGGTCGCGAACGCCTTGGCCGTCTCCAGCGGGTGCCGGTACGCGGCGACGTACACGTTGGTCATCAGCCGCGTGCGCGTCGTGTGCGCGGCGAGGAAGCCGAGCGTCGCGACCGGGTCGAACCAGGTGGTGGACATCGCCTCGGCCGGCTCGCGCGGGATCGCGACGTGGTGGCAGGCGGCCACGTAGAGGAACCCGGCCGCGTCGCACGCCTGCGCGACTCGCACCATGTCGGCGACGGTTCCGCCCTCGCGCTCCCACGGCATCGCGACGCGCGTCGAGAGGGCCTGGACCGGGAGCTGGATCCCGTAGGCGAGCACGCCCTCGGGGATGATCGAGACGGTCTCGGTCATCGAGCTCGTCAGCCCGGCCACACGACCGACTGGAGCTCGCTGTACGCGTGCAACCCGAACACGCCGCCGTCACGCCCGATGCCGCTCATCTTGTTGCCCCCGAACGGGGCGTTGTGATTGCGCTGCGTCGTGTTGATGCCGATGTTGCCGGCCCGCATGCGCTTGCTCGCGCGGAACGCGCGGTTGGTGTCGGAGCTGAACACGTAGTCGTAGAGACCGAAGTCGGTGCCGTTGGAGATCGCGATGCCTTCGTCGTCGTCGTCGAACGGCACGGCCACGATCACGGGGCCGAAGATCTCCTCCTGCACGACCTTCATTCCCGGCCGGCAACCGGCGATCAGGGTGGGCGCGACGTAGAACCCGCGGTCGGGCTTCTCGGGCCGCTCCCCGCCCGCGAGGATCTCGCCGCCTTCTTCGCGCCCGGCGCGGATGTAGCTCTCGACGCGGTCGCGGTGCTGCGCGGTGATCATCGGGCCGAGCACGGTGTCGGGCTCGTACGGGTCGCCGACCTTCAAGACCTTGGCCATCTTGGCCAGGCCCTCCACCACCTGCTCGTAGATCGGGCGCTGCACGATCGCGCGTGTCGGCGCGGTGCAGATCTGGCCGGAGTGGAACGTCCACACCGACCCGATCATCTGGACCGCGTTCTTCACGTCGGCGTCGTCGAACACGAGCGCCGCGCCCTTGCCGCCGAGCTCGAGCAGCATGCGCTTCATCGTGCGGCCGCCGACCTCGCCGATGCGCATGCCGACCCCGGTGGAGCCGGTGAACGAGACCATGTCGATGTCGCGTGTCTCCACGAGCGCTTCGCCGGTGGCAGGTGTGGAGCCGGTCACGACATTCACCACGCCGGGCGGGAAACCCACTTCGTGGAGGATGCCGACGAGGTCGATCACCGCGAGCGGGTTCTGCGACGCGGGCCGCACGACCACGGTGTTGCCCATCGCGAGCGCGGGGCCGAGCTTGCCGGCCATGTTCACGATGGGGAAGTTGTAGGGCGTGATGCACGCGACGGCGCCGACGGGCTGGCGGCGCGCGATCGCACCCATGAGGCCGCCGGGCGCGAGCGCGGTGGCGGGCATCTCCTGCGGCGGGAGCGGGATCACTGTGGGATCGAGCGCGAGCCGGGCGTAGGTCTCGAAGCGCGTCCACGCGGTGGGCACCTGCATCTGCTTGCCGACCACGGCCGTGCAGCCGGTCTCGGCGATCACCGTCGGCAGGAGCTCCTTGAAGCGGGCCTTGATCGCGACCGCCGCCTTCTGGAGCAGCTCGGCCCGGGCCTCGGGCGTCGTCTGCGACCATGCGGGGAACGCGTCCTGGGCCGCCCGCGCCGCGTCGAGCGCCTGCTCGGCCGACGCCTCGGGTGCGATCCCGACGATGTCCTCGGTCGCGGGGTTCACGACGTCGTAGCCGCCTTCGGCTCCGTCGATCCACTCCCCGCCGATCAACAGCTGACGGTCCGTCACGGCTCGGAAGTGTAACGCG
>CAZLEC010000582.1:0-3261 GCA_964558245.1 uncultured Burkholderiales bacterium
GATCTCGCCCGGACCCTCACGATCGCGCTCGGTAACCGATCCGTGGCCGAGGAGGCCGCGCAGGAAGCCCTCACCCGGGCGTTGCGCCGGTGGCGCCAGGTACGGGCACTCGACCGCCCGGCGGGGTGGCTCTACGTCGTGGCGATGAATCACGTTCGCGACAGTTGGCGGCGCGAACGACGCGAACGACGCGAGCCCGGCGGGGCCGCCGGGCTCGAGACCGCGGCCGGCGACCCGAGCGGGGGCGTCACGACCGCGCTCTCGGTGCGGGAGGCCATCACGACGTTGCCGCCCCGCCAGCGCGAGGCGGTGGTGCTGCGCTATCTCGCCGATCTCCCGCTCGCCGACGTCGCCGACGCGATGGGCTGCGCGCTCGGAACCGTGAAGGCGACGTTGCACCAGGCCCTGGGGTCGCTGCGCGTCGAGCTCGAGGAGGATGACGATGCACACGGATGAGCTGCGAGCCGAGCTCGCCGATCTCGCCAACGAGGTCGCACCGTTCGAAGGCGATCCCGGCAGTGTCCGGCGTCGCGTCGCGCGGCGCCGGGCGGTGTCGGGATCGATCGCTGCAGTAGTTGCCGTCGCGCTCGTGGTCGCGGTCGTGGTCGGCACCCGCTCGGGCCCGAGCCGCGTGCGCGTCGCGGCATCGACCAAGGCGGTCGAGCTCGCGCGCCTTCCGAGAGTCGACGCGGCGGTCGTGCTCCCCGCCCGCGCGACGAGCGCCGACGTCGCGAACGTGCAGGCCGTGCTCGACCGGACCGACGCCGTCGAGTCGTATGCCCCGCTGCCGGCCCGGTCGCTCGCGCTCGCGCTCTACAACCACCTGGACAACAGCAGCACGCAGCTCCGCGCGCGCGTGTGCGGCGATCTCTCGACACGCGTCTTCGGGATCGAGCTCGCCCGGACGGTTCCGCACACGATCTCACGCCTCGCATCCGCGATCGGCACGACCGCGACCGTTCAGTCGCTCGGTACCCCCAACGTCGACTCCGAGATCTTCATGCAGGTGCACGCGACCGCAGCGCAGGTCGCGGCGGTCCGCGCCCGGATCGCGCACGACCCCGACGTCATCAAGGACACCTTCCTGGATCACCGGGCCGCCTACGCGGAGTTCAAGCGGCTCTTCCACGACCAGCCGGTCCTCATCGAGAACGAGACGCCGCAGATGCTCCCCGAGTCGTTCCGGATCGAGCTCCGCGACGGCGCCTCGGCGAGCCAGGCCGCCGCTCGCTATCAGGGACTCCCCGGCGTCCAGAGCGTCAACCTCCCGGCCGCCCTCGAGCTCAGCGGCGGCGCGGCGGCGACCCTCGGCGAGAACGCCTGCCAACCGAAGCGGTGAGCAGGGCGAACGCGGAGAGCGTTGAGTCGGGTCAGGCGTCGGGGACGAGGGCCGCCGGTACGTCGACGCCGACCGGCGTGACCTCGGCAGCGGCACCTGCGATCTCCTCGGCCGACGTGGCGGCGGGGATGCCGTCGACCTCGGCTCCGCGTGCCGGGAGGTAGCGCAGCACGATGAACACACCGAGCAGCGTCGCGGCCGCCGCGAAGAGCACACCGCGGTGGAGTCCCGACACGAACGCGTTGTTGATCTGCGACACGAGCTTGGCCTGCGCCGCAGCCGGTACGTGCTTGTTGGTCGCGATGGCGAGCGCGGTCGAGAGGTCCTGGCGCGCCTGACCGAGCAGCTTCGCGGTGACCGGAACGTGCGCACCGGTGATGGCAGCGGCGACGCGCGCGCCGTACACGGAGGTCATCACACTTCCGACGACCGCGACACCGAGCGCGCCACCGACCTGGCGTGTCGTGTCGTTCATCGCCGAGCCGACGCCGGCCTTCGAACGCGGGAGGGATCCCATGATCGACTCGGTGGCGGGCGCCATCGTGAGACCCATCCCGAACGCCAGGAGCAGCAACCTCGGCAGCACGTCGCGGACGTAACCGATGTGGCTGTAGGGAAGCGTGCTCATGAACAGCAGCGACGCCGACGCGAACGTAAGTCCGGCGCCGACGACGAGCTTCGTCCCGAAGCGCTCGGCGAGCCGGGCGCTCGCCGGCGCGACGAACAGCATGATCCCGGCCCACGGGAGCAGGGCAGTACCGGCGCGCAGCGGCGAGTAGCCGATCACGAACTGCAGGTACTGCGTGAGCAGGAACGTCGCGCCGAACATCGCGAAGAAGATCAACATCAGCCCGGTGCTCGCGGCCGAGAACCGCGGGTTCTTGAAGAACTCCAGGTTGAGCATCGGATGGTCGGAATGCGACTCCCAGTACGCGAACGCGCCCAGCAGGACCGCCGCGGCCACGAAGGAACCGACGATGCGGCCGCTCGCCCAACCTTCGAGCGGACCGTCGATGATCCCGTACACGAGCGCGAGCAGACCCGTGATCGACAGCGTCGCACCGACCAGGTCGAGCCGGGGATGGGCGGGGTCACTCGACTTCGGCAGCAGGAACCCACCGGCGACCAGCGCGACCGCGACGATCGGCAGGTTCACGAGGAAGATCGAGCCCCAGTAGAACCGTTCGAGCAACAGGCCTCCGCTGACCGGCCCGAGCGCGACGCCGATGCCTGCGATCGCGGCCCAGTAGGAGATCGCGCGTCCCCGCTCCTCGGGCGGGAACACGTTGGTGATCAGCGACAACGTCGACGGCATGATGAACGCGCCGCCGATACCCATCAGCGCGCGGGTGGCGATGAGGTGACCCGGCGTCGTCGCGAACGCCGACAGCAGCGACCCGGTGCCGAACACGACCATGCCGAGCTGGAGTGCGCCCTTGCGCCCAAAGCGATCGCCGAGGCTGCCCGCGGTCAGCAACAAGCAGGCGAACACCAGCGTGTACGAGTCGACCATCCACTGCAGCTGGCTGAACGTGGCGTTCAGATCCTCCTGCAACCTCGGCAGGGCCACGTTGAGGATCGAGTTGTCGACGATGATGACCAGCAGGCTGAGACACAGCACGCCGAGGATCCACCAACGCTGGTTGTAGGCACGGGTCGTCCGGTCGAACGGGACCAGCTCGGAATGCGGCGGAGCGAGAGTCATGAGGCCTGGAACGCTATCGAGCCCCCAGGCCTTCCCGATCCGTGATTTCCCCCCGTGCCGCAGGTACGGGCGGTTCCGCGCCGCCGCGAGCCGGCCGCAGCGCCCCGTACCCGATCCGGGCGGCAGCCAGGCCGAACGCGATCGAGCCCACCGCGATCACCCCGTGCACCACCTTGAAGCCCATCGGGTGGTCCTGGTGGCCGATGATCCACATGAA
>CAZLEC010000583.1:0-3248 GCA_964558245.1 uncultured Burkholderiales bacterium
ACGCATCCGCTCGTGGCGGATCTCGACGACGAAACGCTCCGGTCCGAGATGCTGCACGTCACCCGGCAACTCTTCGAGCTCCCCGAGGAATAGTCAGCGTTTCAGGAAGCGGTCGACGTTCGCGCGCAGGTCCGGGGTGTCGAACGAAGCGGTCTCCGAAGCCATCGCGAAGTCGATCGTGGCCAGCACCGCCCGCTCGAGGTGCAGGTTGAGGACGCGCTTGGTCGCCTCGACTGCTTGCTGCGGGAGCGCCGCGATCTTGTGCGCGGCGACAACCGCCGAAGGCAGCACTTCGTCGTCGGGGCATACGTGGTTGGCCAGGCCGATCTCGGCGGCGCGCGCCGCGGTGATGCGATCACCCGTGAAGGCGTATTCCTTCGCGAGCAGCAGGCTCGTGTGCAACGGCCAGGTGAGCGGACCGCCGTCGGCCGCGACGAGCCCGACGGTCACGTGGGGGTCCGACAAGTACGCCGACTCCGCCATGTACACCACGTCGGAGAGCGCGATCACGCTGCAGCCGAGCCCGACGGCCGGACCGTTGACCGCGGCGACGACCGGGACGCGACAACGGATCATGTTGAGCACGAGCTCGCGGCCCTCCGCGATCACGTTGGTTCGCAGCGCGAGGTCGTGCGTCATCCGGTCGAGCAGATCGAAGTCGCCGCCGGCGGAGAACGCGCGCCCCTCGCCGGTGATCACCGCGACGCGTGCATCGGCATCGGCGCTGAGTTGCGGGAACAGCCGGGTCAGCGCGAGGTGGAGCTCCTCGTTGATCGCGTTGAGCTGCTCGGGGCGCGATAGGCGGACGATGCGCACCGGACCGTCGGCTTCGACGCGGATCACATCGGGGAGGTCGTACGCCATGGTGGGAGTCCCTTGGGGTCAGGTGGTGGGGAGGCCGAGGATGCGCGTCGCGACGATGTTCTTCTGGATCTGCGACGTGCCGCCCATGACGCTCTGGGCCCGGCTGTAGAGATACACCTTGAGCGCAACGTCGTCGGCGTCGAGCACTGCGTTCGTTCCCGACACCGCGAGCGCGGCGGCTCCCACACTCTGCTCGACCCACGTCATGAGCAGCTTGTCGATGGAGCCACCCGGACCGTGCTCCACGCCGTCGAGACGTTCCGAGAGCCTCCGGCTCACGTGCAGCCGCAACATCTCGGTCTGGACGTACGCCCACGCCAAGGCGTCGCGCTGGTCGCCGCGAAGGGCGGCGGGATCGGCGCGAACGGTTTGCTCGAGCTCCTTCACCGTCTTCCGGTAGCGCGCGACGTAGCCGAGCTCACCGGGCTCGCGCTCGTGACTCACGATCGTCATCGCCAGCCGCCAACCTTCGCCGGGCCCGCCGATCATGTTCTCGGCCGGCACGCGCGCGTTGTCGAACCGCACCTGCCCGAACTCGTTCGTGATGCCGTTGATCATCCGCAGCGGGCGTTGTTCGATTCCGGGTTGGTGCATCGGCACCGCGAACGCGGAGAGCCCTTTGTGCTTGGGCACGTCGGGATCGGTGCGTGCGAGCAGCAGGCACCAGTCGGCGACGTCGGAGTAGCTGGTCCAGATCTTGAGGCCGTTGATCACGTACTGGTCGCCGTCGCGTGCGGCGGTGGTTCGCAGCGACGCGAGGTCGGAGCCCGCGTCGGGCTCGCTGAATCCCTGACACCAACGTTCGCGTCCGCTGATCAAACCAGGAAGGAAGCGATCCATGATCGCGTCGCGGCCGTGCGTGCTGATGCCCTGCACGAGATATCCGAGGCTGGGCCGCGGTGGCGCGCCCGCGGCGGCGATCTCCTCGTCGAGGATCACGTCGAACACCGTCGGCAGGTCATGTCCACCGAACCGCGCAGGACAGCTCAGGCCGAAGAAACCGGCGTCATAGAGCGCGGTGTGCCAAACGGCTTGGTGCGCCCAGTACTCGTCGTCGGTGGACGACGCCGGCAGTCCGGGATTGTGGGCGGCCAGCCAGGCGCGCAGCCGGCCCCGGAATTCCGCCTCGGCGGGGGAGTCACGAAAGTCCATCGCCCGCCCCCAGACGCTCGACACCCAACAAACGCAGGTTCGCGCCGTCGTCGCCGAACCACTGCGACGAGAGCAACGAGCGCCGCAAGTACACGTGGGCGATGCACTCCCAGGTGTTGCCGATCCCTCCGTGCACCTGGATCGCGGTCTCGCACACGGTGCGCGCCGCGCGTGCGCAATACGTCTTGGCCACGCGCCCCGCGGCGCGGGCGTCGGTGGGCGGGAGGTTGTCGACGGCCCATGATGCGTGCAGCGCGACGCTCAGCGAGCCCTCCATGAGGCAGTGCGCTTCGGCGAGCAGGTGTTGCACGGCTTGAAACGAGCCGACGGGCACCCCGTACTGCCGGCGTTCGGCTGCATACGCAACGGTGATGTCGAGCACGCCTCGCATCGCTCCGACCAGATCTGCGCTCGTGAGTGCCAACCCCAGCGCGGTCCACTGCGCAACGTCGTCGTTGGTGAGGAGCCGGCGCTGGTCGTCGATCGGGTGCAGCTTCGATCCGCTCGGGATCGCGCGGACCTCACGCGTCAGGTCGGAGCCGTCGCTCGCGTTTGGCTCGGGGCCGGGCCGCACGAGCGCGAGGCGGTAGTCGGCGCCTTCGGGCACCAACACGTACGCGGCGTCGAGGTGGGTGTCGGTGTCGACCGCGTAGACCGGTGTGCCGGTCACTTCCCCTGTCACGATCGCGGCGTCGTCCAGCGCCGGGGTGAACGCGACGGCCATCCCGTCGCCGCCGTTCGCGCCCGCCCGGCGCGCGAGGTCCCGGGCGAGCAGGGGCCCCGTGAACGCGACGTCGGCTACGGCGCCGCCGAGGGCGTCGGCGACGATGGCGGGCTCGATGCCGCTCGCGAGTGGTGCGCCGTCGCCACTGTCGTCGCGGAGCTCCAGCCAGCCGGCGTCGCGCACCGCGGCCGAGAGACGCTTGTGGCGCACGTCGTCGTCGAGCCCGGCGACAGTGGCGGTCCCGAGCTCGCGGGCGAGCTGCCGGGCCGAGCGCCGGAGCTCGGCCTGCTCGGGCGTGTCCCGGGTGTCCACTCGTGAGAATCTAGTTATTCAGAATTGAGAACGCAATACTCGCGCACGCGCTCAGATGTACATGCCGCCGTTGACGCCGATGAGCTGGCCGGTGATGTAGCTGCCGGCGTCGGAGCAGAGGAACGAGCACGCGGCCGCGATGTCGGCGGGCGTGCCCGCGCGGCCGAGCGGGACCATGGGGCCGATCACGTCGACG
>CAZLEC010000584.1:0-3242 GCA_964558245.1 uncultured Burkholderiales bacterium
GTTCGCTCCGCATCGTCACCGACGATCACGACGGGCTCGGGCGTCGGCGTCAGCGAGAACATGCTCGCCATGAACTGCATGCCCCCGACGCCGTCCATCAGCGCGTGGTGTACCTTCGCGACCACCGCGATGCGGCCCTGGTCGAGTCCTTCGACCACGTACATGCTCCACAGTGGCAAGTCGCGGTCGAGGGGCGCCGGCTCCATGCCGGCGGCGAAGCTCGCGAGCTCGGGGAGGCCGCCGCCCTCGAAGATCACCCGGTGCAGGTGGTCGTCGACATCGACTTCGACATCGACCCAACGGGGACGTCCGACGCCGAGCGGTACGGGTACGAGCTTCTGGCGAAACGGCGGAATTCCACCCAACCGTTCGGCGGCGAAAGCACGGAAACGCTCGAATGAGAAGCAGCCGGGCACGGTCGACGGATCGAGAACCATCACCGCCATCACGTGCAGCGGGTGGTCGTGTGTCTCGATCGCAAGGAACGCGCTATCGATGCCGCCGGCTCGACGCATTGGCCTTCTCCTTCACGCGACGGCCGTAAGCCGGCCGTGCCTTCGCTCGGCAACCGACGCGTCGACAAGCGATTGCGCGATGTACTCGTGCACCGAGCGTGCGGCCAGGAATCCCATGTGGCCGCCCGCGTACCAGCAGACCTCGGAACCCCCCCAGTGAGCGGCCAGTCGCTCCACCTGCGATGGGCGGACGAGGCGGTCGGCCCGGCCGGCCCAGATCCGCCTCGGTAGGGAGCCGTCGGGCGGCGGGAGCCCGAGCGCCGATGTGACTGAATCGAGTTTCGCCGCGGTAGCGCAGAACTCGGCGAACGCCGGATGGCGCGTGAATCGCGGGGGCGCGTGCGTGCGCATCAGCTCCGCGATGTCGACCACGGGTACGCCGACGATTACGCCCGCGAGTGCAGGCTCCAGTGCCGCGACCGTGGCTGCTACATACGCGCCGAGCGAGATGCCGTACAGGACCGAGCGCTCGTGGCGACTGTCGATGTAGGCGAGCAGCGCGCGCACGTCGGCGACGGCCTGCGCGGCGGCGTGGAAGTTCTTCGTCGGATCTTCGCCCGGAAACGCGACCTCGAACCGTCCGGCTCCGCGCGGTCCGTGATGTGGCAACACGGGAATCGCGACGTTGAAGCCGCAGCGGTGCAGCCGCGCGGCTCGGAAGGCGACCATGTCGGCGAGCGGGTCGCCCATGCCCGCGCCGTGCAGGCACACAACCCACGGCGCGCGCACGGTCTGGCGGAGCATCCAGGCGTGCACGACATGATTGTCGGTCTCGCGTTCGAAACGCAGCGCGCCCGGCACGTCGGGTTCGGGCCGGTACGGGCTCGGGTAGGTCGCGTGACCGAATCGCGTCCGGCCGAGCCGGCGCGTCACCGCCTCGATCACCGCCGCGGATGGCGCGCCGTGGTACTCCTCGGGCGCGGCGAATGTGCCCTGCCGATCGAGATACTCGATCAGCGCGGATGCTTCGGCGAGCGGCGCCGCGAACGAGTCGTCGGTGCTCGGTGCGCGAAGTTGGCGGAAGGTCGCGAGCAGGAGGCCGTCCACGGCGGCTGCGACGACGAGACCCGCCTGTCGCAGCACTCCGCCTGCGTGCTGGTCGGTGCGAAGCGAGCGGGCGAAGTCGATGGTGCCGCCGGCTGTGTCCGCGAGGTCTTCGCTGATCGTCCAGGCTCGGCGCGCCACCCCTTTGAGTTGCTGCACAAGCCGACACTGATCTGACCGAGGCCGGCCGTCGAGGGCCGGAAGTCCCTTTGCGGCCTGTGGACTGCGGGAGTCGGCTGAGCCGCACATTCGTGACTTTGGCCCCTCGTCGCAGGCCGTTTGCGTTCGCGAGGATCGAACGAGGATCCCGAACACGAGGAGCCCCGGACGAGGAGTGGCGCCGATGCGGCGGATGTCGGGTACGGATTCGCTGTTCGTCTCGGGCGAAACCCCGACCTGGCATCAGCACGTCGCCGGCCTGGTGATCCTCGACGTCTCCGACGTACGCGGCTTCGGTTTCGACGCCGTGCTCCGCACCGTGAGCGATCGACTCCCGCTGATTCCGAAGTTGACGTGGAAGCTCAAGCCGGTCCCGCTCGGACTCGACCGAGCCGTGTGGGTCGACGACGCCGAGTTCGACGTTCGCCGCCATGTGCATCACATCACGGTGCGCGCACCGGGCGGACCGCGGGAGACCGCCGCGGCCGTTGCACCGATCTTGAGCCGTCAACTCGACCGCCGGTATCCACTGTGGGAGTTCTGGTATCTCGACGGCATCGTGAACGGTCGTGTGGCCGTGGTGATGAAGCTCCACCACTGCATGCTCGATGGCGGAGCCGGCAGCGTGCTTGCGACGCTCCTTCTCGATACCGAGCCCGCGCCGCCGCCACGCGACGCGCCGTCGCTTCCGTCGCCAGAGCCGGAACCGAGCGACCTGCGGCTCCTGGCCGAAGGTCTGGTTCCGGCCGTCACCGCGCCGCTACGCGCACTCGGGTACGCGCTGCGAAGCATTCGCCGCGGCGTTGAGCTCGGCCGTCACGTGGCCGGCGGGCATGCGGCGCCCGACATCGGCGCGATGTTGCGCGCGCCGAAGACGTCGTTCAACGCGACGATCGGACCGACGCGTTCCATGGCGTTCAAGAGTGTGTCGCTCGCCGACGTGAAGGCACTGCGCCGCCGTTTCGACGTGACAGTCAACGACGTCGCGCTCGCACTGTGCTCGGGCGCGCTGCGTGCATACCTGAAGGGTCGGGGTGAGTTACCGAGCCGCTCGCTCACCGCCGGCATTCCGGTGTAGATACGGGCCGACGGCGACGGGTCGCTCGACAATCAGTTGTCGTATCTCGTGGTACCGATCGCGACGGACATCGCCGATCCCGAAGCGCGGTTGCGTGCCATCGTGCAACACACGGCTGCGGCCAAGGAGATTCACAAGGTCATGCGGGCGAATCCGGTCGGCTCGATCGGTGACACCGCACCTCCGTTCGTACTCGGTACGCTGATGCGGCTCGCTTACGAGGCGCACGTTCTCTCCTACGTGCCCGGCATGATGAACACGATCGTCTCCAACGTGCCGGGACCGCCGATGACGCTGTACATGAGCGGTGCGCGGCTCACCGGCATCTTCTCGGCCAGCGTCTTACTCGATCAGATGGGGCTGAACATCACGCTGTTCACGTTCGGCGATCGCGTCGACTTCGGTGTCCACGTTGACCCCGACCTTGTCGACGACCCGTGGATCAT
>CAZLEC010000585.1:0-3235 GCA_964558245.1 uncultured Burkholderiales bacterium
ACCGCGACTCGCAGACTGCGATCGAGGTCTGGAACGGCTCCGATTGGTCACTCGTTACCAGCCCGAATCCACCTCACTTCTACGGCGGTGTGCTCAACGCGGTTTCGTGCACGAGTACAACTCGGTGCGTCGCGGCCGGCGCCGACATATACCTGAACTCCAACGGGAAGGGTGGCGGGAAGGAGACCAACGGTGGCAGCCTGATCGAGGAATGGGACGGCACCCGCTGGACCATCGTTCCGACGCCACGACCTGCCACAGGCGGCGGAACGTTCCTCGGAGTGTCATGCCTCGACCCCTCAGGCTGCTTCGCAGTCGGCTACGTCCATCACAACCGGACCCTGACCGAGCACTCGTAGCCAGCGCGACCTCGGTCCTGCGAGTGCCGATCGGCAGATATGAGCGGTCAGAGCGCAGCGTCGGTGAGGTCGCACACCGCGATCGACGTTGCATCGCGGCGTGCCTTGTCGGTCGCGGTGGCAAGCTC
This sequence comes from uncultured Burkholderiales bacterium, assembly GCA_964558245.1. Classification (GTDB taxonomy): domain Bacteria; phylum Actinomycetota; class Acidimicrobiia; order IMCC26256; family PALSA-610; genus JBBQER01. The sequence goes on from CAZLEC010000585.1 coordinate 488, forward strand.
GGCCAGCGGCGTGTACGACGCGTGCGCCACGTCGATCCCGAGCGCAGCGGCGTCGGCGCTGTTCAAGCGTTCGACAAGCGATTTCGACGCGAGTGTCCGGCCGCTGGTCGCGCATGCCTCGATCCGGGCGGTCTCGTTTACTTCGTCGCCGAGCGCGGTTACCTCGCTGCGACCGGCCGTGAGGATCCGACCGACGTAAAGCGTCGCGCCCCAGTGCAAGCCGAAACGCAGCGAAACGTCGGCTTCGGCGATCTCGCTGCGCGCCCCGACCTCGACAAGTGCGCTGCGGACCGCTCTCGCTGTAGAGATGCAAGCCCGTGCCGCGCTGGACTCCGAGCCAGCCGTCTCGGCCAGGAAGAACGCGACAATGCCGTCGCCGGCGTGACGGCCGACGATACCTCCCTCGTCGATGATGCATTGGTCTGCCACGCGCACCCACCGCCGACCGAACGCGAAGTACTGCGCGGTCGAGAGCCGACGGGCTAGTGGAGAGGATGCTTCGAGGTCGGCAATCAGAATCGCAGCCGGTCGGCGGTCGGGTCGTTGGACGAGCCGCATCCGTTCGAGATGACCGCTATCCGCCGTCGCGGCGGCCGAGGCGAGCTCCGACATCCCGACCGCCGGCTTCATCAACAGCACGGCTCCCGCGAAGCCTCCCTCATCATCAACGATGCGGAGCCATGTGCTCGAAGCGCCGGTCTCGGCGCCGCCGAATGTCATCGTGCCCTCCGGCGGCGAATGCAACTGCGGAAAATCAAGGGGTTGCAACTCATCAACGAGGTCCCAGAACTCGGGATCAATGTGACGCCGGAAGGTGTCGCGGTCTCCGAATGCCGCGGCGAGCGCGTACGGAGCCAACTCTCGGAAGTTCTGCCGCCGGAATGCCGGCGAAGCCGACAGACCACCCGCGATGGCTGCGAGATGCTGAATCACCTCCGTGCTGTACCAGTGGTGTCCGATCGGCCACGAAGTCGCTCCGACATCTCCTTCGCTCCGAACCGAGTCGTCGGTTACGTACACGAGTCGCCAATGCATGTCGATCACGTACGCCCAATGGCCCGCGTCGTTCAAGGCACGCGCCCACGACGCCAACACCGAGTCGTCAGGGAGCGGAAGCGTCTCGATGGGCTCCACCCCGGGTCCTTTCGCCATCGACAACGCACAAGGATCGGAGCACGCATATTGCCCGATCCGGCGTGGTCTTGGCGAGCACGCCGATCGGCAGTTATGGCGTTGGCCCAGGCGCTACAGACACCGTCACATGGGTCACATGGTGTGACGTAACCCATGCCGGTTCCTGGCTGCGCGACGGGGTTGCGCACTGAGCAACCGTGCCAGCCAGGTAACCCCTGGCGAGCTTCGTCCACTCCTGCAAGTCACGCGGTCCGGGCCTTGGCGGGAAGTGATGCTGTGCCAGTTCAGAATCTGATGCTGTGAGCGGGTTGAAGCCGGGTGCGGGCGTGACGTACGGGTGCTTCGGGTTGATGGCCAAGCAGTGAGAACCAGGCCCGGTCGTACGCGGCAGTGGAAGTGTCGTCGGCGGCGCAACGCTCTTGTGACCGCTGCTGCACGCCGAGACGGCGAAAACTATTGCGAGGATGCCCCACACGCGTCGCACGTTCATTTCAGACGTCAGGGTACCGCCGATTGGTACGGCATCGGCAGCGCCGATCGGCAGATATGTGTCTCTCCCAGAGAACTGGTCGGCTGGACGAAATCGCACCTGCGAGGAGAGTCGCACGCGACAAACTGGCGCCGTGGATGCCATCGAGATCGGTCGAGACGAGGTCGAGGAGGACTGGGGCGGCGGACCCGAAAAGGTGAGCGTCGCGAGCGTGTATATCAACGGTACCGACCTGCGCGTGCTGGTCGGCGAACCGGAACACGACTCCATGGTCCAACGCTGGGAGACCGACGCGGCCCTGCGTGATCTGTACGAAACGCGAGACGAGTACCTCGACCCGAGAAACCACCAAGGCTTCTTGGACTTGTCCGACGTTGCGCCACCGAGCGGTCATTGGCTTGGGCGTCCCGAGCCTGAGCTTGCGGAAGATGGGCGAGCCGCCGTGCTTACGTGTACCTGCCGCATCTACGGCTGCGGGGGCACGTCAGCGCGCATCAACATCATGGACGACGTTGTGACGTGGGACGACTTCCGGCACGCGAACTCCCGAAGGATCGTTCCGATCGGCCCCTTCACCTTCGATCGAAGGGCATACGAGGCTGCCATCGCAGCTTTGTAGACGCAACGCGTCCACGCTGGACCTGACCATACGCGTCACCGCGAGGTCGACGGTCGGCATCGGATAGACGCGGATCGGCAATTACGCGGCGTGGCCGTCGTCGCGATCGCGCGCACGCGGAGACGTTCCGCGCGGTGCTACTGGTGACAGAGCAGCACCGCTCCCTGCCCTGGACTGTTGTCGGAATGAAGCGTCGACGGACCGCAGAAGAGCCCGTTGTGGCTAAGCCCGGCAACCCGATAGTCCCCGTACCTGAGGGCAACACTCGCGCTGCCCGACCGACCGATGGTCACTGACCGGACGTGATCGCCGTCCGGCGTTGTGATCTCAACGTGGCCAGCAACCAATTGACTGCCCGACCGGAGTGTGACGTCGCGCTTCGCCGACGACGAGTCGTCGGATCCTCGGATGAGCGTGACAGCAACGACAACAACGGTAGCGGCAACCAACGCAAGAGATGCAAGCAAGGATCTGTTGGCCGACCGTGTCATCGCCACGAGCGCAT
>CAZLEC010000586.1:0-3226 GCA_964558245.1 uncultured Burkholderiales bacterium
CATGCCCGACGGGTTGCGGGTGCTCGTGAACAACGCGGGAGTCGAGAGCGACAATCTCCCGCTCGAAGTGATGCCGGCCGACTCGTGGCGGGCGATCTTCGAGACCAACGTGTTCGGCTTGGTCGAGGTCACGAAGCACGCGATCCCGCTCATGCGCGATGCCGGCGGCGGCGTGATCTGCAACGTCACGTCGTCGTCGCTGCTGGCGCCGGTGCCGTTCCTCGGCGCGTACCGATCGAGCAAGGCCGCGGTGAGCGCGATCGGCGAGTCGCTGGCGGCGGAGGTCGCGAAGTTCGGGATCCGCGTGCTGGAGATCCTGCCCGGCCCGATCGAGACCGACATGCTCGCGACCTCCGACAAGCCGGCCGCGGCGATCGAGCACGAGCGATACCGCGCGCAGGCCGAACAGCTCTGGGAGAGCCGGCAACACATCCGGAGCATGTACACGCCGGCGCCCGAGGCCGCTCGGCGCATCGCCGACGCGATCCTCGACGACGACGCGCCGCTGCGCGTCGGGTGCGACGACCTGAGCGAAGGGATGATCGCCGGTTGGCGCAACGCCGCGTCCGACGAGGTATGGATGCGACCCCTGCTCTCGTCGTTCACCGCGCCCGAGTAGCGACATGATCAGGCCAGGCGCAGATCCGGAGGTCCGGAGTGCCGCCCGACTCCGCACGGGAGATCGAGGACCGGAGGTCGCAGCCGCATGATTACCGGCATCGCGCACACTGCGCTCTGCGTTGCCGACGTGGATGCGGCGGTGGCGTGGTACCGCGACGTGCTCGGGCTCTCGGTGCTCTCGCCGCCGTATCGCATGGACGGGCCCGACATCGAGCGCGACATGGGCGAGCTCGTGCCCGCGCCGGTCGCGGTGAAGGCCGCGATCATCGGGGTGCCCGACGGCAGCGACCGCGTGCTCGAGGTGATCGAGTATCCGAACGCGCCCGGCCGTGATCGACCGGCCGACGCGTCGGTGGTCGACCACGGGTTCACGCACGTCGCGCTGCTGTGCGACGACGTGGTCGCGACCCGCGCCGAGCTCGAGGCGAAAGGCGTGCGGTTCATCGTCGACGGCGTCGCCGACGTCGCCGGCGTGCGCACCACGTGGATCGCCGACCCGTGGGGCAACGTGTTCATCCTCGTGGAGAAGGTTCGCCGCCCCGACCGCCCCTATTACCGGCAGTATTGACGCGGCTGCGCCGGAGCGGTGCTACAGCGTGACCGTGGGCGGTCCGGCGTCGCGCACCGACGGCTCGACCTCGAAGTACGGCTGCGCTTCGAAATGGAACGCCCTCGAGACGATCAGCGACGGGAACGTCTGCACGAGTGAGTCGTAGGTGCGCACGTTCGCGTTGTAGATACGCCTCGAGATCTGGATCCGATCCTCGGTGTTCACGAGCTCGTGCTGCAGTGCGAGGAATCCTTGGCTGGCCTTGAGGTCGGGGTACTGCTCCGCGACCGCCATGAGTTGCGCGACGCCGTGGCTCAGTGCCTGCTCGCGCGGCGCCTGCGCGTCGGGCGGGCCGTGCTCGGCCATCGCCTCCGAGCGCAGTGTCGCGACCGACTCGAACACGTCGCGCTCGTGGGCGGCGTAACCCTTCACGGTGCTCACGAGGTTCGGGATGAGGTCGTACCGGCGCTGGAGCTCGGTGTCGATGTCGCGCCACGACTCGCGAACCATGTTGCGCAGGTGCACCAGCCGGTTGAAGATCGCGAACGGGATGCCGACGACGACGACAATTACCGCGACGATCACCACAACCACGCGGTCAGCCTACGCGATCTACTTGTTCGGAAAGGTGGAGTACACGAGCGCCGGAATGTGCGAATGGAACGTGTCGAGCCACGTGCCGAGGTTGAGCCAGGACGCGGGTGGGATCCGCATGTGCGCGAGCAGCACCCATGGTCCGACGATCTCGACCCGGTCGAAACGGGCCAGGGAATCTTGGCGATCGGCGGCGAGGAGCCACTCCATCATCTGGCCGTCGAGCAACGCGAATGCGAACTTCTGGTCTTCGCAGTTCACGAGAAAGCGCCGGTTGAAGTCGTCGTACTCGAGCTTCACGTCGTGATGGGTGAGGTGGTCCTCGAGCCGGGTGATCACGTTCTCGCGTGAGAGACGCAGCCGCGGGCACGCGGCCGGGATCGTGAGGATCGCGCACGTGAACCGGTGGTAGTCGCGCGAGCGATTGCCCTGCACGTAGTACTGGTAGTCGAAGATCTGCAGCGGAAGCCCGTTGTGCGTGCCCGAGATCACGAGCTCTGCCTTGCGCCCGTGGCCCAGCCGGAACAGCGCGAACGGCATGTCCCGGATGCCGGACGCGTCGGTCGGCGCGAACGTGAACCCGACCCGTTGCGCCAGCGCGCCGACCGCGCGCACGCGGGCTTGGCGTTGGGCGAATTGGAAAGCGGCGGCCGCACCGCAGATGAGGAGGACGACGGCCGCGAAGAGCAGGAACGCCACGCCGAAAGCGTACGCGTCGGTTCCGGACGCGCCGCGGACGGGTCAGAGCGGAGCTTCGAACTGGATCTCGTGACGGATCGGGATGCCGTGATTGCCCTTGTCTGGGATCTCCGGCTTGATCGACCGGGCGCGCGTGATCGCGTCGCGCCGGAAGTCGACCCAGTCCCATCCCGCGCGCTGGTACATGCGTATGGCGTCGGTGTTGTCGTTGCTCGTGATGAGCCACAACCGCGACCACTGCTCGTTGCGGGCGCGTTCCACGACGGCCTCGAGCAGCGCGGTACCGGCGCCCGCGCCGCGATACGTCGTGACGAGCGCGACCAGCTCGGCGACGTTCTCGATCAGGTTGACGAGCGCGCACCCGATCGGCCGGCCGTCGTGCTCGACCGCGAAGCCTTCGAGCAGCGATGCGTCCTCGATGAGCTCGCCGTGCGACACGATCTGCACCGAGCCGAACGCGCCGGTGATGATCTCGGCGATCCACTCACGATCGGCGGCGTTGACGGGTCGGACGTTCATCGGCCTCCCATCATGCCGGTTCGGACGGCCCGCGCGATCCCGCCCGGTGCCGGCCGGGGCCGAGGTGTTGCCGCGTCGCTATTCCACCGCCCCGGAGCTCTTCAGGGCCGCGATCTCGGCATCGGAGCAACCGAGGAGGTCTCGGAGCACCCAATCGCTGTCCTGACCGAGCGTGGGACCTGCTTGGTCGTACCCGCCGGGCGCCTCCGACATGCGGAAACCGTTGCGCTCGTAGAGGCCGGC
>CAZLEC010000587.1:0-3217 GCA_964558245.1 uncultured Burkholderiales bacterium
ACGGTCGCCGACGTCGCGCGCGCGGTGCACGCCAAGCTCGTGCGGCGCCATCCGCACGTGTTCGGCGACGTGCAGGTGAGCGGCGCCGGCGAGGTCGTGACCAACTGGGAGCAGATCAAGAAGACCGAGAAGGACGATCAGTCACTCGTCGCCGGAGTGACCGCGGGCCTGCCCGCGTTGATCGCCGCGCAAAAGCTGTTCCGCAAGGGCGCCTCGATCGGACTCGTTCCCGACACCGATCTTGCGGTCGCGGTGCGCGACCTCACCAGCGGCGACACGGCCGGGTTCGAGGCGAAGCTCGGTACGGCCCTCGCCGCGGTCGTTGCGATCGGTCGCGAGCACGACATCGACGCCGAGTCGGCGCTGGCGAGCTGGACCCGGCGGTACAAGGACCGGTTCCGCAAGATGGAGCAGCTCGCGGCAGAGACGGGCATCGACCTCGCGGCCGCGCCGGCGGTTGAAGTGCACGATCTTTGGGAACGCGCGAGGGCGTGACGGGTCTCCTGACTGCCTTGGGCGCGTCGGTCACTCGATTGCGCTCGATCGTGGAGGGCTTCGAGCCCGACCAGCTCCGGGCGCACGCGTATCCCGCCGAGTGGAGCGTCGCCGACGTCCTGTCGCACGTCGGCTCGGCCGGCGTGATCATGCTCGCGCATCTCGACGCCGGCCTCGCCGGCCGCGATCTCCCCGGCGATCTCGCCCAATCCGTGTGGGACGAGTGGAACGCGAAAGACCCGGACGCGAAGGCGGCCGACGCGCTGGTCGTCGATCGTGCATTCCTCGATCGCGTCGCCGCGCTCGACGCCAACGACCAAGCCCGTGTCCGCGTGACGATGGGACCGATCACCTTCGATCTCACCGGTTTGCTCCGCGCCCGGTTGAACGAGCACGCGCTGCACACCTGGGACGTGGAAGTCGTGCTCGACCCGAACGCGACCCTGCCGTCCGACGCGGCCGCGTTCGTCGTCGAAAATCTCGAGATGATCGTGCGGTACGTCGGGAAGCCGGACGGAACCGAGCGGGAGATCGCGATCCGCACGTTCGACCCGGAGCGCGACTTCATACTCTCGTTCGGAAAGGATTCACTCGCGCTGGCACCGGCACCTTCCGAACCCCGTCGTGCGCCCGATCTCGGGCTCCCCGCCGAGGCGTTCGCGCGCCTCGTGTACGGGCGTCTCGATCCCGATCACACGCCACCGGTGCGAGGGGCCGCCGACCTCGACGATCTCCGCCGCGCGTTCCCCGGAGTCTGAGGCGCCCGGCACGTCGCGCGCGGCCCCGCCTGTCACAATGACGACGGATACGGCACTCGCTCGACGACGGAGGTTCTCATGGCGGCACTGGGCGTCGCAATCGGCATCATCCTGATCGTCTTGCTGATCGTGCTCGTGCAAGGTTTGCGGATCGTGCAGGAGTACGAGCGGGGCGTGATCTTCCGCCTCGGTCGGTGCGTGGGCGCGAAGGGTCCGGGCCTGTTCTTCATCATCCCGGGTCTCGACAAGATGCGGAAGGTCAATCTCCAGACCCAGGCCGTTCCGGTCGCGTCGCAGCAGGTGATCACCAAGGACAACGTGACCGTCGCGGTCGACGCGGTCGCGTACTTCCGGGTGAAGGATCCGGTCGCGTCGGTGCTCAAGATCCAGAACTGGTTCAACGCCGCGCAACTCGTCGCACAGACCTCGTTGCGTTCGATCATCGGCCGGCACGAGCTCGACCAGTTGCTGGGCGAGCGCGATCGCATCAACATGGAGTTGAAGACCGCGCTCGACGAGCAGACCGAGCCGTGGGGCGTGCAGGTCGACCTGGTGGAGGTGCGCGACGTCGGCCTCCCCGAGCAGATGCAGCGGGCCATGGCCCGCCAAGCCGAAGCGGAGCGCGAGCGGCGCGCGAAGGTGATCGCCGCCGACGGTGAGTTCGAGGCGGCGCAGAAGCTCGGCGAGGCGGCCGAGACGATGAGCTCGAACCCGGGTGCCATGCAGCTGCGTACGCTCCAGACGATGGCCGAGATCGCGACCGAGCGGAACTCCACCATCATCTTCCCGATCCCGGTCGAGATCATCAGTATCTTCCGCGGCCTGGCCGAGCGGTTCGGCCCGACCGGCTCGTAACTGCCCGTTCGTAAGGAGGAGGCGCGTGGGAGCCTTCCGGTTGTGGTCCGACGAGATCGAGGCAATGCGGGCCGAGGCGCGCGCGGTGATCGAGGCCGGTCGGGAGTCGATGCTGCTCGACGCGAAACCACCGCCGGGTTTGTCGGTCTCGGAACAGGTCGCGGCGGCGCGTGAGGGGATGGCGAAGGTCACATTCGCGGTTCCCGAGGCCGAGGAGGTCGACATCGGCGGTGTCGCGTGCCGCGTGATCCGGCCCGACGGCGCGCCGCGCGCCGTCTACCTTCACTTTCACGGCGGCGGGATGATCTCCGGCTCGGCGACGATGATGGACATCCCGAACCAGATGCTGGCGAAGCAACTCGGTGTCGCGGTCGTCTCGGTGGAGTACCGCAAGGCGCCGGAGTTCCCGTGGCCGGCAGGCCCCGACGACGGTGTGAGCGTCGCGCGCGAGCTGCTCGCGAGCGCGGGCTCCGATTTCGGGACCGAGCGACTGTTGATCGGAGGTGAGTCGGCCGGCGCGTACATGACCGCGGCGGTGGCGCTCCGCATTCGCGACGAGCTGCGCGCGATCGACCGCGTCGCGGGGCTCAACCTCACGTACGGCGTCTACGACTTCGGCGGCACCCCGAGCCAACTCGGTGCGCGCCCGAACGACGGCTTCGACATTCTCAGCCCCGACTTCGTGGAGCTCGTGGGCGACTGTTACCTCCCCGGCCGCAGCACCGACGAGCGGCGGGCGCCCGAGATCTCGCCGGCGTACGCCGATCTGCGCGGGCTGCCACCCTGTTTCGTCAGCGTCGGCACCTGCGACCATCTGCTCGACGACTCGTTGTTGTTCGCGACGCGCGCGGCCGCCGCGGGCGTCGACGTCGACCTCCTGGTGCTCCCCGAGATGCCGCACGCGTTCCAGATGTTCGACTGCGGGCTCACGCGACTTTGGTCGGCCGCGCAACTCGCCTGGATGACCGCGCACCTCCCCTGACCAGCCCGTATACCGAGAGGCGTGGGGGGTGGCCACCAAAACGTGGGGCGCGAAGACGGCCCCGCCCACCCCCCGGGGGGGCCCAAAGACACGGGGGGTGACCCAAACCCAACCCCCCCCCCCCCCC
>CAZLEC010000588.1:0-3216 GCA_964558245.1 uncultured Burkholderiales bacterium
GCATCCGCAGCGCGCCGATCTCGGTGATCGCATCACCGCCTGCAGGCGAAGTCCCGGTGGTTTCGAGATCGACCACGACGAACGTGACATCGGAGAGCGGCGTGCCGAGATCGTCGAGCGTCTGCTGGCGGGGCGGGCTGGGCGGCGCGAGCGGGGCCGACTCGAAGCCCGACAACACCGGCGCGTACGGGGAAGTGGGCGCCACGTGTCCCAGGCTAGCGAACATCTGTTCGTGGCGAAAGTATGTTCGGTCCGGGGACTTTCGCCCTGTTTGGGTGCCCGATTACGATTCCGCGCGTGCTGACGCGATACCGGTGTGGCGGGTGTGGGAATCTGACGCGTTTCGACGTCGTCAGCTCCCGGCGAACGCGCGCTTTTCACCACTACAGCATCGGCGGCGCGCTCACTATCGAGGAAGAAGACGTGCTCGAGGAGCGGGTCGAGCAGGTGACGTGCCGATGGTGCGGCGCGTCGGGCGACTCGATCGAGCGGGTCCCGGTCGAGGAATCGGCGTGACCGTCGGGCGGTCGCTCGTTCTCGCGCGCGCGCTCGGCGCGGTTCAGACGCCGAGCAATTGCACGACGAGCCGGCGCTGCCGCGGGCGGTCGTCGAAGTCGATGCACACGATCTTCTGCCACACGCCGAGGCAGAGCTCACCGTCGGAGAAGGGCACGGTTACCGACGGCCCGATCATCGCGGCGCGCACGTGGCTGTGGCCGTTGGTATCGGCGTTGCGCGCGTTGTGTTCCCAGCTGTCGTCGGTCGGCGCGACCTGCTCCATCACCCGCGCAAGGTCCGCGTTGCATCCAGGCTCGAACTCGATGGTCGTGACTCCGCATGTGGAGTGGGCCACGAACACCGTGCACAATCCGTCGCGGAGGCCTGCGTTCGCAATGGCCTTTTGCGCGTGCTCGGTCACGTCGATCGTGTCGCAGTCGCCGCGGGTATCGAGCGTCAGATCCTCGCGCTGTGCCTGCATGACGACCTCTCTCCCTCGAACGCTGCCGGGCAAGCAGTGTACGAGTGGGTACCGGCGCGGAGCATGTCGTGCATCCGCGATTACAGCGCAAAGGGCGTGCGCATGAGCAGCTATGCACCAGATCTTCACATCGGCGTGGAGATCGCCATCCCCGACGCAATGTTGTTGCCGCTGATCGAGGTCGCGGCCGAGGTGCTGAAGGAGCTCGAGCTCGCCGACGTGCCGACGTCGCTGCGACCACTCCACGGTTTTGACCGCCGGGGCATGCTCGCCGGGCCCGCTCCGCGCCAGCTCCGGCGATCGCTGACTGCTGATACCGATTTCGGCGAACGCGTCGTCGAGCGATTTCTCGCGCGTCCGGAAGTGCGAGCAGTGCTCGGCGCGTTCACGACCGAGCGCGCGGCCGGGATCGCGGGTGCGGCGGCCGAGTGCGGCGACCTCGCGCTGTACGCCTCCGCGTTGTGGGCCGCGAGGCCCGAGGGTTACGCGTTCGGGCTCGGCATCGCCGTGGTGCTCGACGCGCAGCAGCGCGACCGGCAGCGCGAGACCGACGAAGGCCGCAGCGCGGCGCAAGAACGCGCTGCGCTCGAAGAGGCGTGCCGGCGCGCGGAAGCCGCTCGGCTCGAAGCCGACACCGCGTTGGCGCGTTCCGAGCAGGAGTTGACGAAGGAGCGCACCAGCCGCAGGACGCGCGAAGACGAGGCGATCGCCGCCGCGGGTGCGGCCCAAGCGCGGGTCGATGCCCTGCAGACCGAGCTCGATCAGGCGCTCGCCGAAGTTGCCGAACAGCAGGGGCGAGCGTCGCGCGCGTCACAGCGCGCCCACGCGCTGGAGGACGACCTGCGTCGACTGCGGGTGGATACCCGCGAGCTCCAGGCTCGGGCCGAGAGCGCGGAGTCGCGCCTCGGTCAGCGCGACGAGCGGGCACTCACCGACGCGGTCGCGGTCGCTCGTCAGCTGTCGGTGTCGCTCGACGCGCTGCAGCGCCGCGTTCGCGACGGTGCGTTCACCGACGGAATGCACCTGGATCCGAGGCGGGGAGACACGCCTCGTGCGCCGGTTCGCGAACCCGCTCCGAAGCGGCGCACCCATCCGCGCCTGCCACCGGGAGTCGTCGCGAACTCGCCTGCCGGAGTGGAAGCGATGCTCGGCACTCCCGATGTGGTGCTCATCGTCGACGGGTACAACGTCGCGCATCGAGCGTGGCCCGACGCAACGGCCGGCGACCAGCGCGAGCGGCTCGGTATCGCCGCCACCGCCTTGTGCCGCCGGCTCGGATGCGAGGTGGTGCTCGTGTTCGACGGCAACGGGAGCCGGCCGCGTCCCGCGCTCCGCCGCGGTGGCGTGCGGGTCTTGTTCTCCGAGGCCGGCGAAGAAGCCGACGAAGTGGTCGTGCGCGAGGTCGAAGGACGGCCGAAGCGGATTCCGGTGGTCGTCGCGTCGTCGGATGCCTGGGTCACCGAGCACTGCCGTGAGCAAGGCGCGGCGGTGGTCGGAGCCGACGCCCTCGTGCGCGCGATCCGTCCCGATCGCTGAGCGCGCGTGGCTGAGAAGAAACCCCCCGAGCCGGCGGCGCCGGATCCTCGTCGAGACGGCCCGCCCGAAGTCGAAGACGCCGCGCGCCAGGAGCTCGAGGTCCCCGAAGACGAAACCGACGAGGGTTAGCCGCGCTGGGGCGCGACCCCGCCGCCATTGATAGATGCCCTCGCGACGATCCCGCTCGTTCTCGGGTTCGTGTTCTTCGGGTCGGCTTACGCGAATCCGTGGATACGGGGTTCTGGAACCGCGAAGACGCCGTCGATCTGCGGACCTGCAGTTCGCGGAATGACAACCGACTCGACCGGGGGTTGGCGTGCAGGGTTCGGGGGCCGGTGATCATGGAGCGACAAATGACGCTGCCGAGGCGCGGTGTGTCCTTGTGAGTGCGCGGGCGGCACGTCGTCGCGTGCGCGGGGTTGCGATCTGATCGCTGCGGAATTCTTCTGGGATATTGCGAATTCTTCTTTGTTGGTCGGGGTTTCGGGGGGTTGTTGTCTCACCCTCTCTGTACGGTTCGTTGCATGGTCACCGCGTTTGCGACTCGCCCGCCGCGTACGTTCGCGGATGACGTACGCGAGATCGACGACTTCTTCCGTGTGTTGGTCGGGCGGATCGATCCTGATGCGGTGCCGTTGGGTGAGGTGACGGATCTGTGGGCGGCGCTCGACACGATCGAGCGGCGCGCGGCATCGACGAAG
>CAZLEC010000589.1:0-3212 GCA_964558245.1 uncultured Burkholderiales bacterium
ATGCACTCGAACGCGCAGTTGGCGAGGAACTTCTCGACGTTGCCCGCGCCCACGAACCGGTCGGCCTGGCTCACCCCGGGGCAGAGGTAGATGCGGGCGCGGCCGCCGCCCTGATGGAACGCGGCCATGAAGAGATCGCCTTCGCCCGCGATGACGTCGTGCTCGTCCTCCACGTCGACGAGACCGTCCACGAGCAGGCCCGCGATGTGGCTCAGCACCGGTGCCCGCTCCAGCTCGAGGCCGAGCGCCTTGCGCACGCGGGCGCGGCGGCCGTCGGCGCCGACGACGATGCGGCACTGCACTTCGTGGTCGCCGGTCGCGTCGCGCCAACGCACGCGGGGTTCGACTCCGAGCGTGAGGTCGAGGTCGCGGGTCCCGCGCACGACGTGCGCGCCCGCCGTTCGTGCCGCGTGCTCGAGCGCCGCGCACGCCTCGGGGTGACGCAGGTTCATCGATCCCGCGACGTCGGGAATGATCATCCCGGCCGGCAGCTCGTCGCGCTGGTCGGGCCGGTGATAGTTGACCCACGTCGGCGCGACGTGCGCGCCGGCGTCGAGGAAGACCTGTTCGACTCCGAGCCGACGCGCTTCCGCGACTCCCCACGGCACCATGCTCTCGCCGCGCACGCGATCCTCGTAGACCTCGCTCTGCTCGAGCACCAGCACGTCGAGCCCGTCGGCGGCGAGCGCCTGGGCGAGCGCGCTCCCCCCGATGCCGGCCCCCACGATCACCACGTCGGTCAACTGCATCACGGCCTCCTCGCCCTCCGTTGGATCTTCGCCGCGGGCGTCGCAGCGGATCATCGGCGAGCCGGGGCCGGAAATCGAGAGCCGGCTCGGAGAGGCCGCCGATTAGCGTTGCGATCCGACCGGGGGGAGCGACCAGGTGGATTCCGTGAACGAGCCGCGACCACGCGCCGGAGCGCGGGGTGCAATACGCAGGACGTTCGGCTCGCTCGACACCCACAACTACCGGCTGTACTTCGGCGGTGACCTCGTCTCCCACATCGGGAGCTGGATGCAGACCATGGCCGAGGCCTGGCTCGTCCTCGACCTGACGCACAACGGCGTCGCCGTGGGCGCCACCTTCGCGTTCCGGTTCCTTCCCGTGCTCCTGTTCGGGCTCTGGGGCGGCGTGGTCGCCGATCGCTTCGATCGGCGGCGGGTCCTGTTGGTCACGCAGACACTCGCCGCGCTCCTCGCGGTCGTGTTGTGGTTGATCGTTCTTACCGGCGTCGTGCAGGTGTGGATGGTGTTCGCGCTGGCGGTCGGGTTGGGGTTCGTCACAGTGGTCGACGAGCCCGCGCGGCACGCGTTCGTGGAGGAGATGGTGGGCCGCGACCGCGTCCCGAACGCGATCGCGCTCACGAGCGCGGTCGGGAACTCGGCGCGTATCACCGGGCCAGCCATCGCGGGTCTGCTCGTGCAGACCGTGGGCGTCGCGTGGGTGTTCTTCGTGAACGCGGTCTCGTTCTTCGCCGTGGTCGCTGCGCTCGCGGCGATGCACAAGTCGGAGTTGCGCCGCCTGCACGTGCACACCGGCCGCCCGCGAGTGCGCGAAGGCCTCGTGTACGCGTGGTCGATCACCGAGATCCGCGCGACGATCCTGCTCGTCGCGGTCGTCGGCACGCTGGTCTACAACTTCCCGACGTTTCTCACGCTCATGGCGTCCGACACGTTCGGCGGCGGCGCCGGTCTCGCCGGTTTCCTGATGGCCATTCTCGGCGTGGGCACCGTGTTCGGTGCGCTTTTCGCCGCCGCGCGCGCTCGACCGACGTCACGCATTGTCGTGGCTTCGGCCGCGCTGCTCGGTGTCGCGCTCGTGGTGGCCGCGTCGCTGCCCACGAAGCTGACCTTCGAGGTCGCGCTCGTGCCGGTCGGGGCCATGGCCGTGTTCTTCGGGTCCACCGCGAGCGCGCACATGCAGATCTGGTCGGCGCCGCAGCTCCGAGGGCGCGTGATGGCGATCTACACGTTGCTCACGCTCGGGGTGACGGTGGTCGGCGGGCCGTTCGTCGGTTGGGTGTGCCAGCGCTGGAGCCCGCGCACCGGCCTCGACGTCGCGGGGGTCGCGACCTTCACGGCTGCGGTCCTCCTGTCGGTACCGCTCACCGCGCGGCTCCGGCGGCCGGCGCTCGTGCCGCAGCCCGCCGTTCTCACGCCGGAGTAACGGCCGCGGTCGACGCCGGGTCGGCGCCGGAGCATCATGTGATCTGGTGACTTCGCAGAGCCGGTCCCGGCGAGCGGTGGTTGTCGCGGTCGCGGTCCCGGCGGTCGCGATGCCGGCGCTCTTCGGCTCGGATCGGCGAGCAGTGTGGGGACTCGGTGTCTGAGCCGCCGCCGTTGCGCCCGCAGCACCGCAAGCCCGAGTTCGCGGTGGTCCTTATCGTGGTGGTGATCGTCCTGGCCGTGCTCGCCCTCCCGATCCTGCTCTTCGTGGCGCAGGACGATGTGTTCGGCACCGGAAGTCCGCCGTCGTCGGGTTCGTCGGCTCTCGCCGCACCGCCGCCGGCGGCCGACTTCGGCACCGCGCGCGAGGTCGGGACACGCGGCGACGATCCGAACCCCGGCGCGCTGTACCACGGCGCCTATCCGAGCAACGACCAGACCCAGGAGCGCCGCATCGGTGGTCGGCCCGCGCGGTTCAGCGGGTACACCGCTTGGGTCCGGTCGGTCGTGCGGTTGCCGGCGCGTGCCCTTCTTCGCGCGTATTCGGGTGACTACCTGCGGGTGCACGTGACGGTGTTCAACCGTGACACGCAGTCGCAGGAACTCTGCGCGTGCGACTTCTACGTCTGGTCGCGTCACGGTGGTGTGCGGGCGGCCGACGCAGTGGACGCGCCGACACTCGGAGCGGAGCGCGAAGTGCGCAGCGGCGCGACCGTCGACGGCAACGTGTATCTCTACGCCGGCCGCGTCTCCGGTCCGTTGTTCGTCGTTTTCGACCCCGACGGCAACGGGAGCGGCGAGACCGGGAGCGCGTCCTCGCACTCGCCGACTGCCGACGCGGTGTGGCAAGTTGCCTGGACCGCCGGATGACGATTTCCTCTTTGTTCTTCGGGGTTTTCGCGGGTTTGAGTGTCTCACCCCTTCTGTATTGTCGGTCGTATGGACACGGAGGTTCGGGGGTTCGGGTCACGGCTGGATGGCCTGGTTCGGGGGTCGGCGTGAGCTGGATGCGATCGAGGCGCAGTGGTTGTGGATGGTCGGTGA
>CAZLEC010000590.1:0-3210 GCA_964558245.1 uncultured Burkholderiales bacterium
ACGACCCATCGGCGTGCGTTGGCGCATCCAACGCTCGGCGCGTTCGTCGCCGAACATCAGCCCGTCGGTCATCTCGGTGCGGAACCAGCCCGGCGCGAGCGTGTTGACGCGCACGCCTTTGCGCGCCCACTGCGCCGCGAGCTCGCGCGTGAGGTTGAGCATCCCGCCTTTCGACGCCGCGTATCCCGCTTCGGGGATCTGGCCGACGCCGACGAGCCCCCAGATCGACGCGACGTTCACGATCGTGCCGCCCGACTCGCGTGCGGTCATCGTGCGCGCGCACTCACGGGCGAGCTCGAACGGCGCGATCAAATTCACGCGCAGCGTCGCGGTGAAATGCTCGGTCGACTCGTCGAGCGCGGGTGTCGGCTCGCTCATGCCGGCGTTGTTGACGAGCACGTCGACCTGACCGAAGTGCGCGATCGCGTCGGCCACCAGCGCGGCCGGAGCGCCGTCGACCGCGAGATCACACGGCACCGCGACCGCGTCGCGGAGCTCGCCCGCGAGCGCCTCGAGACGTTCGACGCGGCGGGCCGCCAGCACGACGCGCGCGCCGGCCGCGTCGAGCACCCGGGCGAAGCGGGCACCGAGGCCCGCGCTGGCCCCGGTGACGATCGCGACCTTGCCGGCGAGGCTGAATCGAGCGAGCGGATCGACGGGCACGGGCGGGAGGTTACCGAGCCGCCACGGGTGGGACCTCAGGTGCGCGAGACTCCGGAGGTGATGATCGGTTTCCCCGTCTTCTTCGGCTTCTTCATCATCGGGATCGGCAGCATCGTGATCGCCATCATGACGGTGGTGGATGCGAGCAAGTATCCCGACTGGGCGTTTCAACAGACCGGCACCACGAAGTTCGTGTGGCAGATCTTGCCGATCGTCTTCTTGTTCCTCTGCGGGTTCGTCGGCGGGATCATGGGTCTGATCTGGTACACGTCCAAGCGCGAGGCGGTGGCCGCCGCGGCGCGCGGCGGTGCGCCGCCGTACGGTTACGGCGCACCGCCACCGGTTTGGGGACCGCCGCCCGGCGCGGGGGGTTGGGCGCCTCCGCCTCCGCCGCCCACGACCCCTCCGGCTCCGCCGGGAATGCCACCGCCCGCAGGACCTCCTCCGGAGTCGCCGCAGTAGCGTTCGGGTATGGCCGCCGACGACATCAAACCGTTCCGGATCGAAGTTCCCGAGTCCGTGCTCGACGACTTGCACGACCGGTTGGCGCGCACCCGTTGGCCCGACCAGATCCCCGGGTCGGGCTGGGACTACGGCACCGACATGGCGTACCTCCAGGACCTGTGCGAGTACTGGCGCACGACGTTCGACTGGCGCGCGCAGGAAGCGCGGTTCAACCGCTGGCCGAACTTCCTCACCGAGATCGACGGTCAGCAGGTCCACTTCATCCACGCCCGCTCCGACAACCCCGACGCGCGGCCGCTCATCTTGACGCACGGCTGGCCCGGATCCGTCGCCGAATTCCTCGACGTGATGGAGCCGCTGCGCGAGACCTTCCACGTCGTCGTGCCGTCGCTGCCCGGCTACGGCTGGTCGGGACCAACGACCGAGCCGGGTTGGGACGTGCAGCGCATCGCCGACGCGTGGGCGACGCTCATGGCCCGCCTCGGCTACGAGCGGTACGGCGCGCAGGGCGGCGACTGGGGCGCGATGATCTCGGCCTACCTCGCCGCCACCGACGTCGATCACGTGATGGGTCTCCACAGCAACATGCTCCTCGCCTTCCCGGAGGACGCGAGCGGGATCACGCTCACCGAGGACGAGATCGCCGATCTCACCGCGGCCGGCGAGTTCATGAAGACCGGCGCCGCGTACCAGGAGATCCAGGGCAAGAACCCGCAGACGCTCGGCTACGGCCTCACCGACTCGCCGGCCGGGCTCGCGGGATGGATCGTCGAGAAGTTCCGGGCCTGGACCGACAACAACGGCAGCCCGGAAGACGCGGTCACGCGCGATCAGATCCTCACCAACATCACCGTCTACTGGGTGACCAAGACGATCAACTCGTCGACCCGCCTCTACTGCGAGTCGCAGCGCACCGCTCGCTTCGGGCCCATGGGCCAGTACGTCGCCGCGCCCACCGCGGCCGCGGTGTTCCCCGCGGAGATCTTCCGCATCCCGCGCGCGTACGCGGAGACCCGGTTCAACCTCGTTCGGTACACGCGCTTCGACCGCGGCGGGCACTTCGCCGCGCTCGAGGAACCCGACCTGCTGGTCGATGACATCAAAGCCTTCTTCGGGGAGTTGCACTGATGCACGATCTCGTGATCAAGGGCGGCACGGTCGTCGACGGAACCGGCACGCCCGGTCGCACCGCCGACGTCGCCATCACCGACGGTGTCGTGACGGACGTCGGTCGCGTCAACGAGCTCGCACGCGAGACGTTCGACGCCGACGGGGCGCTGGTCACGCCCGGCTTCGTCGACGTGCACACCCACTTCGACGGTCAGGTCACTTGGGATCCGCTGCTGACTCCCACGTGTTGGCACGGCGTGACCACCGTCGTGATGGGCAACTGCGGCGTGGGCTTCGCGCCCGTGCAGCACGACCGCCACGAATGGCTCATCGGGCTGATGGAAGGTGTGGAGGACATTCCCGGCGCCGCGTTGTCGTCGGGGATCGAATGGGAGTGGGAGACCTTCCCCGAGTATCTCGATGCCATCGCGCGCAAGCCGCTTCTCTTCGACGTCGGCACCCAAGTGCCGCACGGCGCGGTGCGCGCGTACGTGATGGGGGAGCGGGGCGCCAAGAACGAGCCGGCGACCGCGGCCGACATCGAGCAGATGGCCGACCTCGTGCGCGAGGGGATCGAGGCCGGCGCGCTCGGCTTCTCGACCAGCCGCACGATCGCGCACATGGCGATCGACGGCGAGCCCGTGCCGGGAACCTTCGCCGCGCACGACGAGCTGTTCGGCATCGGCCGTGTGCTCGGTGAGCTCGGCAAGGGTGTGTTCGAGCTCGCGCCGGCCGGCGCGCTCGGCGAGGACCTCGCCGCGCCCGAGCGCGAGATGGCGTGGATGCGCGAGCTCAGCGCCGCGATCGACCGTCCGGTGACGTTTGCACTCACCCAGAACGACCACGACCCCGACTCGTGGCTGCGCATGCTCGAGCTGTGCGCCGAGGCCGCAGCCGATGGTGCGCCGGTGACCCCGCAGGTCGCGGGCCGGCCCGTGAGCTTGCTCCTGGGGCTGCAGACGTTCCATCCGT
>CAZLEC010000591.1:0-3193 GCA_964558245.1 uncultured Burkholderiales bacterium
GTCGGGCTCGCCGGCGCGCCCGAGCGGCACGTTGCGGAAGTACTCCTTGCCCGTGGGGTCGTCGGGTGGCATCACGAAGGCCTGGAAGTTGTCGGTCATCGTCGGGCCCAGCGCGAGACAGTTGACGCGCGCGGTAGGTCCCCATTCCTCGGCGAGCGATCGGGTGAGGTGGTTGAGTCCCGACTTCGCTGCGCCGTAGGAGACGAGTGTCGGCGATCCGGCCGGGTGGCCGGCACCGCTGGAGATGTTGATGATCGAGCCGACGCCGTCTTGCGTCTTCATCTGTCGGAACACGCGGATGGCGAACCACATCGGGCTGATCAGGTTCATCTGGATCGCGAACGCGTGGTACAGCACCGTGCGTTCGAAGTCGTCGGCGCTTCGCGGCGCGCCTTGGATCTTCTGCACGAGCTCGGGGATGTCCTCGACGTGCGGTGCGGGCACCGTGCCGCCCGCGTTGTTCACGAGGATGTCGATGCGACCGTACGTGTCGACGACGCGGGAGACGAATGCGTCGATCGCCTTGTAGTCACCCTGATCGCACACCCATTGCGCGGAGCGTTCGGCGCCGCCGGGAACGTAGGCCGCCGCCGGCAACGCGGGGAGCTCACCGCGGGAACACCCGACCACGGTCGCTCCCTCGACTAACAGCTGCCGCGAGATGCCGACGCCGACGCCGCGACTCGTTCCGGTGACGATCGCGACCTTGCCGTCCAGCTTCCCCATGATCCGCAACCTCTCGTCGACACCGCCTGCTGCGCTCCGCACGGAAACATAAATCGGTTTATGATCTTCGGCAAGGGCGGCGTTCGTTGCCCGCATCCGCTTTGGGGGTCACATGCCGCTGCGTGTCGTCCAGTTCTCGACCGGCAACGTCGGGCGGCACGCGCTGCGATCCATCATTCAACGGCCCGATCTCGATCTGGTCGGCGTGCACGCGAGCAGTCCCGACAAGGTCGGCCGCGACGCCGCGGCGTTGTGCGGTCTCGACGATGCGACGGGCGTCATTGCCACCGACAGCCTCGACGCGCTGGTGGCGCTACGCGCCGACTGCGTCGTCTACACATCGCAGGCCGAGACGCGTCCCGACGCGGCGCTCACGGAGATCACCGCGTTCCTTGCCGCCGGAACCAACGTCGTAGGGACCTCACTCGTCTGGCTGGTCTACCCGCCGCACGCCGACGCGTGGCTCCGCGAGCCACTCGAGGCTGCCTGCGCGGCGGGCGGAACGACGATGTACGTGAACGGCATCGACCCCGGGTTCTCGGGTGACCTCCTCCCCCTCGCCGCCCTGAGCCTGACCGAGCGCGCCGACGAGATCCTCGTGCAGGAGATCTGCGACTACGGCTCCTACGACGACGCGGAGTTCACTGGCGTGAGCTTCGGCTTCGGCACCACTCCTGAAGTCGTACCGCCGCTTTTCCTGCCCGGCGTGCTCGCCTCGATCTGGGGTGGGCCGGTGCAGCTGCTCGCCGACGAGCTCGGTGTCGTCGTCGACGAGATGCGCGAACGCCACGAGACCTGGACCGCGACCGATACCATCGAGTGCACGATGATGACCGTCGCTCCCGGTCACGTCGCCGCGGTGCGCTTCGCGGTCGAGGGGATCGTCGACGGGCGTCCAGCGATCGTGATGGAGCACGTGAATCGTCTGACCGCGGCCGCCGCACCCGAGTGGCCGGTACCACCGGAAGGTCGCCCGGGCGTACACCGCGTCGTGATCAACGGCGTACCCGGCATCGAGATCAACACGCACGTCGGCAACGATCACACCGACCACAACGAAGCCGGCGTGATCGCGACCGCGGCCAAAGCCATCAATGCGATCGCCGCCGTGTGTGCGGCCCCACCCGGGCTCATCAGTCTGCGCGATCTTCCGGTGTCGCAGGTGCGGGGTCTCATGCGATGACGGCCGCGACGTCGCGCAAGCGAACGCCGATCGCGCCCACTCGCCCCGTCGGCGGCGCGCAGGCGCGCGCCGAACGGACACGAGCGCTGATCATGGACGAAACCGTGCGCTGCGTCGTCGCCGAAGGCTTCGCGGCGGCGAGCGCCAAACACATCGCCGAACGCGCCGGTGTGACATGGGGAGTGATCCAGTACCACTTCGGAGACCGCGACGGACTGCTCGCGGCGGTCGTCGATGCCGGCTTCGACGAACTCCGCGCCTGCATGGCGACCGTCGACGTGCCAAGGGGGTCGAGTCGGAAACAGGTCACCGCGCTCGTCGACGCGGCCTGGGCTGCGTTCTCGACACCGACGTCACGCGCGAGCCTCGAGATCCTCGTCGCGACCCGCGCCAGACGCGACCAGGCGACCAACGTGCACCTCGCCGCGATGGCCGGTCAGCTCACCCGACTCGGCAGGGATCTGATCGGCGACCGGCGACACGTCGGGCACGCGACCGCGATCGGCGACCTGCTCTGGGCGACGCTACGCGGGCTGGTGCTGACGCAGATGGTCGTCAACGAACCGGTCGATTCCAAACGCGAACGGGCCGCGCTGGTTGACCTGCTCGTCGCCCGCCTCGACACCGAACCGCCGACCCGGCGTCGACGTTCCACGAAAGGATCTGCACGTGGTTGATATGCGTCCGTCCCTGCATCACGTCGTCTTCTGTGTCGAACGCGCGCATCAGGACGACGCCGCGAACTTCTGGAAGGACCTCGGCTTCGAGTTCGCAGAGATCGACCTTGCGGATGTCGGCTTGCGTGTGTTGCTCGACTGGACTCGCGGGATAGAGATCATCTCGCCTTCGGATATCAACGCCGCGGAAGGTGCACGAGTCCAACAGTTCCTCGCCGAGCGCGGTGAGGGCGTCTACTCGGTCGTCGTACTCGCGAACGACATCGACGATCCGTTGTCGGTCGCAGCTCGTTACGGGGCGACGCCTCAGATGAGACAAGATCGCAGTGGCGACGGCTTCGCGCTCGAGGAAGCCACGCTGAGTCCCGTGTACGGGATGCCGATCACGTTCATCGCAACTGACCTGCCCGCATAGTCAACGCCACGCGCCGGCCGCCGTGACGGGCCGGCGCGTTGGACTGCCACGATGGCTCGGACGAAAACACCGGCCGAACCGCACCGGCCAGAGTGCTCCCGGGAGCGACAACGGGAGTGGTTACGGGAGCTATGCCGTGCGTGGCACGGCCCATCTTGAGTACCCAGCCTTGCGACCAGTTCTCAGAGGGAC
>CAZLEC010000592.1:0-3192 GCA_964558245.1 uncultured Burkholderiales bacterium
TGCGCATCGTTGGCAGCGGAACCGGCGCTATCTACGGAGACAACATTTCCGGCCTCGTGCTTCGGAGTGTCCAGGTAGACGGCAACCGCCCCCAGCTCGGCCCCGAGACCGGACAGGCCCTCATCGAAGTCGGCGGGAATGCCGCCAACCAAACGATCGAGAACGTCCACGCTTTCGACACGCGCAGCTGGTCGACCATTCACTTGTTCGAAGGGAAGGTGCTCAAGAACGGCGCGCCGGCGTGCCGGAAGGCCAAGGTGCTCAACAACACCTTCGGTCCGGCAGGTGAGCCGGACGGGACCTGGGCCGACGGAATCTCGATGGCCTGCGGTATCAGCCTTGTCGCGAACAACGTCATCCGAGACGCGACCGACGGCGCGATCGTTGTGTTCGGCGCACCGGGCACGACGGTACGCAACAACACCATTATCGCCGCCACGCGCCAGCTGCTCGGCGGTATCAACATGGTCGACTACGCGCCGGTCAGCGGCAACTACACAGACACCGTGGTCACTGGAAACACGATCGACGCCCAAGGCGCCTTCATCAAGGTTGGCATCGGCATGGGACTCGGTGTCTGGACGTGCAGCACCGACGTGAACTATGGCGGCACTGTCACCAACAACACGCTCGAAGGCGACCATTTTGGTTACGGCTTCGTGGCGAATGGCGTGAAGGACTGGACCGTGACCGGCAACAAGGACCTGTCCGTCCATGACGGCGTGCCGGCATCGGCATGTGGCACGACACCTTCTGTGCCTACCGGGTTCGAGGATGAGAACGTGACGTCCAGCACCCTGCAGCCCGAGTTTCAACCCGCCAGCCTCGACGGCGTCCTGAACGTCTCGGAGTCGCCTTCCTGACACGAGCCGGGCCACACCCACAAGCTCGGGACCGAGTGACGAGAGATGGATGTGCGAGTGTCGGCGCGGCAATGGCGTGCTCACCGCAGCCGACGTCAGGCAGATTGCTCGACGAAGGTTCGGCGGTAGGAGTCGCTCCGTCCCGGTCGACTGCCGACCGCGAAGCAACTCGCTGCGCGCGGGCACGCAACGCCGACCAGCCCGGACTGCAGTGGCGCCGGCGTCGTGACGGCGGCCCAGCTTCCATGTCCGTTCCAGTGCTCGACCAATGCCGTGCTCTTGGGAGTGCCGCCGGCTTGCCCACCAACCGCGACGCAATCCGTCGGGCCGGCACAGGCCACCCCCGCAAGGCCGCCGAGTCCGGGTGGCGCGCCGGTCATGAACGTCCAGCCACCGTGCCCATTCCAGTGTTCGACGAGACTCGGCGAACTGGCCCGGGCGCCAACGGCGAAGCAGCTCTTCGGGCCCGGGCACGACACTCCGTAGAGATAGAGGAGGCCGTTCCCGTGGGAGAGGTAGGTCCCGACCCCGAAACAGCTGGTCGGGGTGGGACAGGAGACTCCGACCAGACCCGCTGCGGAGTGGCCACCGGGGTTCGGGCTCGTCATCCGCGTCCAGCTGGTCCCGTTCCAATGTTCGACCAGAGTCTTCTCGCGCCCGTCGGTGTAGTTACCGACGGCGAAGCAACTCGTCGGGCTCGGACACGACACGCCGGCCAGTTCACTTTGCGACAGGTTCGCACTTGGCGTGATCGACCACACCGGCGCCGCGCTCGCCGGCGGCGCCACAACGAACACACCACCAGCGACGAGCGCGATCGACACGACAACGGTCACAAACCTCGGCGTGCGCCTGCGTTGCCCCGTCGTTGACCGTATCTCCAAGGCGCCATATCCCATAGCCACCCTCCGCCGCTCCACGCGCCGACGTCATGGGACCGTCAGAGTCCTGGTAAGCGTAGGTGAACCGCGGAGCGCAGCGTACCGTATCTCTCCGTGTCCCATTCGGGTTCCGAGTCGCACCTTGATTGCCCGACGAACCGCTGCGAGTGTCAACAACGATGGCGTCGAATCCGGAATCTGATCGAGGGCTTCGCCACGCGGGTCGTCGCCTCTTCAGCGTTGCTCAGGCCGCGTTTCGTGATCCGTACGAAGCGCGCGAACGGGCGCTCGAGCGCATCGACGAGTGGAAGGACCACCACGGCGCAGTCGCCCAGCCGTCGATCGTCGGGGCCTGGGAGGAGCGGCTACACGAGCTCCTCGGTGAGCCGTGGCCGTGCCCTGCGCACGACGAGTTCGGGACGTTGTACGACAACGTCGCGGCGTCGCTCGCCGATCGAGGGCTGCTGGTCGGGCGCGGGGCGTACGGCGGCTGGGACGACGGCGACGCTGCGCTCGCGCGAACCGTGTGGTGCGCGACGCTGCACACGCGACCCGAGTTCGTCGTCGAGACCGGTGTCGCCCGTGGGATCACCTCCCGCGTGGTACTGGAGGCATTCGAGCGCAACGGTTGCGGCCACCTCTGGAGCATCGATATTCCACCGCTCCTCGAGACGGGACTTCGGGCCGAGACTGCGATCGCCGTGCCCGAACGGTTGCGATCGCGGTGGCGGTATGTCGAGGGATCGAGTCGCCGGCGCCTTCCCTCGCTGGTCTCGGCGCTCGGTACTGTCGATCTGTTCGTCCACGACAGTATGCACACGACCCGAAACGTCGCCTTCGAGCTCGCGCACGTTTGGCCGGCGCTGCGCGCCCGTGGTGTTCTCGTCGTCGACGACGTCGAGCGCAACTCGGCCTTTGCTGCGTTCGCCGAGGCGCAGACCGACTGCCGCGCCGTGGCCGGCAAGGCCGACGATGACATCGCGACCATCGGCGTCGCCGTGAAGGAACAGCCAACCTCGAAGCCGGTCTCGGGTCGGCGATAGTCGAGAACGACCCACCAACTCGGTCCGCGATCGCCCGGCGCCTCCAAGAGACCCAGCGGTTCACCGCCGCGGACTCGTGCCCGGATGGCGACGCGTTCTGGGGCGCCACCCCTTCCCTCTTCGTGATGTCTCCGAGTAGCCTGATTCCCAGCCCTACACCGCCATTCGGGGGGCAGGATGGGCACGAGCGGGGGGAAACTGGCGGGCCTTCGGGCCATTGCCGTCGTGCTCGCGCTCATCAGCGGCGCAATGGCGGTCGCCGTCGCGCCCGTCGGCGCGGCTTCTCCGTGGTCGATCGCGTCGAGCCCGAGCCCCTTCCGGCCGGACCAGCTCTCGCTCTCGGCGGTGTCCTGCGCCGATGCGGCAACTTGCTTCGCGGTAGGGAGCCGTTCCGACCTTCAGGGT
>CAZLEC010000593.1:0-3183 GCA_964558245.1 uncultured Burkholderiales bacterium
AGGCCGTAGATCTGGTTGTTGAACATGAGGATCTTCATGTTCACGTTGCGGCGCAGCGCGTGGATCAGGTGGTTTCCACCGATCGAGAGCATGTCGCCGTCGCCGCCGATGACCCACACGTGCAGGTCGGGACGGGCCAGCGCCACACCGGTCGCGACCGCCGGCGCGCGACCGTGGATCGAGTGAATGCCGTACGTGTTCATGTAGTACGGCAGGCGCGCCGCGCACCCGATCCCCGAGACGAACACCAGGTCTTCGGGTTTGATGCCGGTATCGGGAAGCATCAGCTGGATCGCGGTGAGGATGCCGTAGTCGCCACAACCGGGGCACCAACGCACTTCCTGATCCGACTGGAAGTCCTTGCGTGCGAGCTTGACGGGCGATCCGTTATCGCTCATTCATCATCTCCAGGATCTGTGTCTCGAGGTCGGCGGCGTGGAACGGCACGCCGAACATCTTCCCGTAGCTGCGCGCGTCCACGAGGAACTCGGCGCGAATCAACCGTGACAGCTGCCCGAGGTTGATCTCCGGCACGAAGATCTTCGGGTAGCGCCGCACGATGTCGCCGAGGTCGGCCGGGAACGGGTTCATGTGCCGCAGGTGCGCGTGCGCGATCTTGTGGCCGCGGCCGCGCACCCGACCGACGGCCGCCTTGGCCGCACCCCACGTGCCGCCCCAGCTCAGCACCAGGAACTCGGCGCCGTCCTCGTCGTCGAGGTCGACCGGCGGGATGTCCTTGGCGATACCGGCGATCTTCGCGGCGCGGATGCGCGTCATCGCGTCGTGGTTCTCGGCGTCGTAGCTGACGTTGCCGCTGCCGTCTTCCTTCTCCAACCCGCCGATGCGGTGCATGAGCTTCGGCGTGCCGGGCACCGCCCACGGGCGGGCGAGCGTCTCGGGATCGCGCAGGTACGGCCAGAACTCGTCGCCGTGGTTGAGCTCGGTCGTGAACGGCACCGAGATGTCGGGCAGCGCGTCGAGATCGGGCAGGTTCCACGGCTCGGCCGCGTTGGCCAGGTAGCCGTCGGTGAGCAGGATCACCGGCGTGCGGTACTTGAGCGCCAGGCGCACGGCCTCGAACGCGGCGTCGAAGCAGTCGGCCGGCGACTGGGCGGCCACGATCGGCAGCGGCGCCTCGCCGTGGCGGCCGTACATCGCCAGCATCAGGTCGGCCTGCTCGGTCTTGGTGGGCAGACCGGTGGAAGGACCGCCGCGCTGCACGTCGACGAGCACCAGCGGGAGCTCGAGGCTGATCGCGAGACCGATCGTCTCCGACTTGAGATCGACACCCGGACCGCTGGTCGCGGTGATCCCGAGGCTGCCCGCGAACGCGGCGCCGACCGCCGCCCCCGCGGCCGCGATCTCGTCCTCGGCTTGCAGTGTCTTCACGCCGAAGTTCTTCAGCTTGGAGAGCTCGTGCAGGATGTCGGACGCCGGGGTGATCGGGTACGACGCGTAGAAGATCGGCAGCTTCGCCTGCTGGGCGGCGGCAACGAGACCGTACGAAAGGGCGACGTTGCCGGTGATGTTGCGGTACGTGCCGACCGGAAGCTGCGCGGGCTTGACCTCGTAGGGGTGGTCGAAGAGCTCGGCCGTCTCGCCGAAGTTGAACCCGGCGCGAAACGCGGCGGCGTTCGCCTCGAGCACTTCGGTCCGGTTGGAGAACCGCGCCTTGATCCAATCGATCAGCGGCTCGGTGGGGCGGTCGTACATCCACGAGATGAGCCCGAGCGCGAAGAAGTTCTTCGAACGCTCGGCGTCGCGCGGCTTCACACCGAGCGGCTTCGTCGCCTCGACCGTGATCGACGTCATCGGAACTTCGTAGACGCGGAACGCCGCGAGCGAGTTGTCCCGGAGCGGGTTCGACTCGTAGCCGGCCTTGTCGAGGTTGCGGGTGTCGAACGCGTCGACGTTGATCAGCAGCGACGAGCCCGGCGTCATGTCGCGCAGGTTCGCCTTGAGCGCGGCCGGGTTCATCGCGACCAGTACGTTCGGGGAGTCGCCCGGCGTCGAGATCTCGTGATCGGAGATGTGGACCTGGAACGACGACACCCCGGCGATCGTGCCGGCCGGAGCGCGGATCTCGGCGGGGAAGTTGGGCAGTGTCGCCAGGTCGTTGCCGAACACGGCCGACAACTCGGTGAACCGGTCGCCGACGAGCTGCATGCCGTCGCCCGAGTCACCTGCGAATCGAATGACGACGCGGTCGAGTGTTTCGGCCCGACGGATCGGGCTCGCCTCTAGGGTCACCGTTGACCTCAGCTTTCTCGGGCTGTGCGCATGTCATTGGGCCGATTCGTACTCGACTGCCGGCTTTGCGCTTCGTTGCGCCGACGCGCCTGACTCCCCAATCGGCCCGGTTGCCGCTCACTGTACCGCCACCAGCCTCGAAATCAGGTCTTCGGCACTCGGAGCCCGCGTTCGCACGGTCACGTGTCGAGGGTTTCGAGCGCCGCGTTCGCACGCCGCACGGCCGCCCGAACCCGGCGCCGGTCACCGGCCCGCGCGACGAAGTCGGCCTCCAACTCGACCCGCGAGGCCGTCGCGCCACCGGCCCGGAAGAACCGGCGGCGCACCCGGCCCACGACGACGATCTCTTCGCCCGGCTCGAGCTCCTCGACCCAACCGGCCGGCCCGAAGCACGACACCGGCATCGACAACGTCTCCTCGGCGAGCCGAGTCGTCACCTGCAACTGCACCAGCTTGGTGTCGGACGGCAACACCCGCACTTCGGGCGGGCTCGACACCGTGCCCCGGACCACAGCGAGGTTCAACGCGTCGCGCGGCTCGGCCTCGGTCTTGGCGGACCTGGTCATTCGCTCCTCCTCGGTACCCGTGACCCGACCGGATCACGACGACAGGACAACCGGGGAAGGCGATTGCGAACGTACGCGAGGGGTGAGACAGCTTTGATTGGTCGGGCTCGTGCTCGGCGGGTCGGGCCCGAGCCGCGCCGACGCCGAGCCTGCGCCGCGGTCAGCCGAGGGTGAGCAGGCGTTCGGCGACGTCGGCAAACGCCGGATCCCGCCGCCGCACACGATCGAAGAGCTCACGCGCGCGCGGGAGGTCGCCGCTGCGCTCGCAGAGATCGGCGAGCGCGTACCAGACGCGAAGGTGATGATCGGCCGGTCGCTGCACGTTGCCGCCGCGCCGCTCGAGCATCGCGACCGCGTCGCGCAGGCG
>CAZLEC010000594.1:0-3167 GCA_964558245.1 uncultured Burkholderiales bacterium
TCGAGGTCGCGGCCATCGGCGTCGTCGGCCTCCTCGCTACGTTCGATCTCGCAAGGCAGCTCCTGAGCCCGCGGCGTGCCCTCTTCGTCGCGATCTTGGTCGCAGCGTTGCCGATGTGGGCGAGCTTGAGCACGAGCTACATGACTGATGTACCGAGTTACGCCCTCGTCATGACAAGCCTCGCGCTCGGCACGCGCGCGGTGTCACGTACGACGGTGCGAGCCGGCTACTTCTCTGGGTCTCTCGCCGTGGGTCTCTTGGCGTTCACGGTTCGCGAGAACGGCGTGGTCGCACCATTGGCGGTCAGCGCCGCGACGGTTTGGCTGGCGGCCCGGCGACCACGCTCGCGGCTATCGCCAATTATCGCCTGGATCTTCGGGTTCGTTGCGAGCGCCGGACTGTTCTACGTGTGGCGTCGAAGCCTGGCCGGCTTCGTGAACGCCGCACCGCGAGCACCGAGCCTCAGCCGGCTCGAGCTTGCGGCACACGTCAGCCTGCAAGCGGGCTTGCTCGTGGGGCTCCTCGTGTCTCCCGCCGTGGTACTGGCGAATCCGTGGCGCCTGCTGCGCGTCGCGTGGGCTCGCGCACCTCGAGTCACGGTTGGAGCCGCGGCGGTGACGGCTGGACTCTTCGCGGCCGCAATCTTGCGACCCGGTCATCCGCGCGGCGTACTCGGACCGGGCGACTACGTCCTCCCGAACGGGAGCTTGGGCACGGAGATGCTCAAGGGTGTGCGACCGAATCTCTTTCCGACGCCGATCCTCGCGGCACTCACGATCATTGGCGTTTCGGCGCTTACGGTCATTGTCTGCGCGGGAGCGGCGGCGGTGGCCAAGCGTGTGTCAGCTGTGTTGCGAAGACAGCCTTCTACGAGTCCATCGCCGGCCTTCGTCATCGTCGCGCTCGCCGCTTTTGGATATTCGATTGGCTGTCTCCTGGCCGTTGCTCTCGGGTACTCGAGGCTCTTCGACAGGTATCTGCTTCCAATCGTCCCGCTCGTTGCGATCCTGGCGCTCCGGACATGCCCGCCTTCCGTGACCGCACCTCGCCGGGTCCGGATCGCGGGTTGCATGACACTGGCGGTGCTCGCGGCAGTCGGCGCGATTTATGGCACCAACAGTGCCTCGTTCGACGGCGCGAAGTGGAGAGTCGCTAGTGACGCAGTCAAGCTCGCGGGGGATCCCAAGCTCGTCGACGGCGGACATGTCTGGAACGACTACCAAGCGGGCAGACACGTTCGAGGACGGTTCAGAGGGGCCTGCATCGTGCTACGCGCCGGGCCTAAGCCGACAACGCGCGATACCAGCGTCGTCGGATTGGCAAGCGTGTGGGGCCTGAACGGGACCCAAGTCTGGATCGTCGCACGTCAGCAGCGTCCGTGTTGAGCGTCGCGGTGACATTTCCGTGCAGTTCCGGCTTCTTGAACTTTTCTTGATTGGTTCTTAGGGCCGACTCACGTAGGCGGTCCAGACTTCGTGCCAATCGGATAGTCGAAACCGCGCTCTTGACGTGCGCAGGCGTCCGCAGCGTCGCGGCCGGTCATGTGGCGATCCGCCGTGCGCTGCCCCTCTCACGTTGACAACGACGCGTACGCGCCTCGGACGGAGTCGCGCGTGCCTTGGATGGTGTGCGGCGAGGTAGATCGCTGACGTCGCCTGCTGTCGGGTCGTAGGAGGTGAATGATGAGTGAGCAAGGTCCCGCCAACGGCTGGTCGCATCGGTTGCGATCGGGTTGCGCGCTGTTGATCGGCTCGTTGTGCGTGGTCGTTGGACTGGTCGGTGCGTCTGTTGTCGGCAACCGAGTGAACGCCGCACTTCCGCGCGGGTTCGGTCTCGTTGGGATGCTGGTGACTGTCGGTGCCGTGTTGGCAATGCTCATCTTGTTGATCTCGCCGAAACGGCTGTGGCGGCGCACGCGAGGTGCGGTGATCTCGGTAGGAACGCCGCCGCATCACCATGAGCGTCGTTCGTGACGAGTCCGGCAGTCGTCGACCGACGAACCGAGCCGAGAACGGCCGTCGCCCAGGTCGCTGATGCCCGCCATCCGACGCTCGGTCGTCCACGTCGGCGACGACGTGCGATCGTGCTGATCGGCGTCGCCGTGGCGTTCGCGATCCCGAGTTGGTCCCTGGGCCACGCGCTCGCCACCAACAGCACTGATCCGATCGGCATCAGGAGCGTCGAATGGGCACGAGGCCACTTTCTCGGCGGAGTCGTAAGCACGATCGAGCAGGTCTGGTACGCGCATTACCAGCCTCCGATCGGTGGAATGCCGAAAGGGGGCATTCCCCGCGTGCCTCACCCGGCGATGGTGTGGCGAAGCACGACGTCACAGCATCCCGTGACTGTGGCCGCTCCTCCTGCCGTCGCGCCGTTCGTCACTCACCCGTTGCCCGGCGAGGGACGTTGGGAGCCGAGCGGCCGTCTCGTGAACGGCCGGCCGGTCATGTGGATCACGTATATGCGTCCCGACGCGGTGCATACCAGCCTGGTAGCAGGCGTCGTCCATTTGGACATGTCGCACCTCACTGCGACGCTGCACGCAGGCACGGAAGTTCCAGGCGGTGGATCATGGACTCATGGAGCCAAAATCGCCGCGAGCGACTACCCATACGTCGTGGCCGCGTTCAACAGCGCGTTCCGCCTCGAGGATAGTGGCGGCGGCTACTACGCAGAGGGCCGCACCGTGCAGCGACTCGTACCCGGCAGGGCGGCGCTGGTGACCTACGCCGACGGCCGTGTAGACATCGGCGTCTGGGGCCGCGACGACGTAATGACGGCCGGCGTCACGTCGGTGAGACAGAACCTCGAACTGATCGTCGACGGCGGCAAGCTCGTTCCCGGACTCGCTGATGCCAACAGCTCGCAGTGGGGCGCAACCGTCGGAAACCAAACCTACGTCTGGCGTTCCGGCGTCGGCGTTACGGCACACGGCAACCTCGTCTACGCGGCCGGCCCCGGACTCAACGTGCAAACACTCGCCGAGATGCTCCATCGCGCGGGCTGTGTCCGGGCGATGGAACTCGACATCAACAGCTACTGGACCTCGTTCACGTTCTACGCCGGGACCACACCCGAAACGCTCCAAGCATCAAACCTCCTATCCACAATGGTTCGGTCACCCACCAGATACCTGACTGACGGAACCCGCGATTTCATCGAAATCG
>CAZLEC010000595.1:0-3153 GCA_964558245.1 uncultured Burkholderiales bacterium
CACAATCCGGGCCCCACGAGGCGTCTGTGGACCACACGGCGTGTGGTCCACAGACGCCTCGGCGGGGTCACTGTCTCAGGGGCATGCGAAGGTTCGGGCATGCGAAACGACACCCTTACCCTGACCGCCGCCGATCACGTCGAGAGCCGCTGGGAGGCCTGCGGCGGGTTCACCGCCGACGGCGCCGGCACGCCGGTGTGCGCCGAGTGCGGGTGGCTCGCCGGCGAGCACGCCACCGGCGCGGTCCTGCACCGGATGCCGGCCGCGGTCACCGGGGCGCGCCGGCCCCGGCGTCTCGCTTCCTGACCCGGTTCGGTCGCGCCGGGCTCAGGCGCTGCGCTTGGCGCGCGCGGCCTTCTTGGCCGGCGCCTTGGCCGTCTTCGCGGTCGCCTTCGTCGCGCGTTTCGCGGTGTCGCCGGACTTCGCCGCGGGCTGCGCCCGCGTCGCGGCGCCGGTCGGATGGCGATCCTTCGCGGTCTTCGACTTCGCGATCGACGCTTCCAGTGCCGCGACCAGATCGAGCACCTTCGCCGGGGGCTCGGTCTGCGGTTCGGCCACGATGTCGGCGCCCGACTCCTTGCGCGCGATGAGGTCGAGCAGCTGCTCCCGATACTGGTCGTGGTACTTCTGCGGATCGAATCCGTCGACGGCGAGCGACTCCACGAGTTGGCGGGCCATCGTCCGCTCCTTCTCGCTCAGCTCCGCGTCGGTCTCGGGCACGAGATCCTTGACCGGCACGACCTCGTCGGCGTAGCGCATCGTCTCGACACAGAGCGCACCTTCGATCGGACGGATCGCGACCAGGCGCTCTTTGCTGCGCATCACGACTCGACCGATCGCGACCTTGTTGAGCGACTGCATCGCGTCGACCAATAACGCGTACGGCTTCTCGCCCCGCTTGTCGGGAACGAGGTAATAGGGCTGCTCGAAGTACAGCGGGTCGATGTCGTCGAGGTCGACGAACTCCTCGATCTCGATCTCGTGACTGCCCTTCGGCCGCAACGTCTCGATCTCCGACTGCTCGACGATCACGTACTTGCCCTTGGAGACCTCGAAGCCGCGCTCGATGCGATCGGCCGTGACCTCCTCGCCGGTCTTGTCCGACACCTTGCGGTAGCGGATGCGCGAGCCGGTCCCCTTCTCGAGCTGGTTGAAGCTGACGTCTTTGCTCTTGGTCGCGCCGACGAGCTTCACGGGTACCTGGACGAGACCGAAGCTGATCGCGCCGGTCCAGATGGAGGTGGGCATAGATTCCCATTCTACTTATGGCCGAGGACCGGGTCACCGTGGAGGTCGGCGGACGCGAGCTCTCGCTCTCCAACCTCGACAAGGTGTTGTACCCGGCGGCGGGCTTCCGCAAAGCCGACGTGATCGACTACTACCGCCGGATCGCCCCGGTGATGCTGCCGCACCTCGCCGGCCGGCCGCCCACGCTCGTGCGCGCGCCCGACGGCCTGTACGGCGAACGGTTCTTCGAGAAGCGGTGCCCGCCCCACCACCCCAAGTGGGTCCACGTGTCCGAGCCGCTGGAGCCCAACGGCGGGCAGCGCAGCTGCATCGTCGGCGACCTCCCGACGCTCGTGTGGCTCGCCAACCTCGCGGCGCTCGAGCTGCACACGAACCAGTGGCGGCTCCCCGACGTGAACCGGCCGTGCGCGATCGTGATCGATCTCGATCCCGGACAGCCGGCCGACGTGCTCGACTGTTGTCGCGTCGCGATCGCGCTGCGCGAGCTGCTCGACCACCTCGGCCTCGACGTGGTCGTGAAGACGTCGGGGGGCAAGGGTCTGCACCTCTCCGTGCCGCTCAACGGCGCGCCCGCGACCGACGACGACACCAAGAACTTCGCGCTCGCCATCGGCCAGATGCTCGTCGCACGCGATCCGAAGCGCACCACGGTGAACATGGCGAAGTCGGAGCGCACCGGCCGGGTGTTCGTCGACTGGAGCCAGAACGACCGGCACAAGACGACGATCTGCGCCTACTCGCTGCGTATTGCCGAGCGTCCCTTCGTGTCGACACCGGTCACGTGGGACGAGGTGCACGCCGCGCTCGACGCCGGCGACCCCGACGCCTTGACGTTCGAGGCGCCCGAAGTCCTCGCGCGCGTCGAGGCCGGCACCGACCACTACGCGGCGTCGCTCACCGAGCGGCAGGAGTTACCCGCGCTGTAGTTTCGGCGCATGGAACTCAACGGAAAGGTCGCGATCGTCACGGGAGCCAGCCGGGGCGTCGGTGCCGCGACGGCGGCGCTCCTCGCGGAGCGCGGATGCAAGGTCGTGTGCGCCGCACGCGCGACGGATGCCGCGCCGGTCCCGATCCCGGGCACGATCGACGAGACGGTCCGCCGCATCCGCGACGCGGGCGGTCAGGCGATCGCGGTGCCGACCAACCTCGCCAAGGACGCCGAGGTCGAGCGCATGGTGACCACGACCGTCGAGCAGCTCGGACCGGTCGACATCCTCGTGAACAACGCGGCGATCACGTTTCCCGGCGATCTCGACCTCGACATGAAACGGTTCGATCTCGTCATGCAGGTCGACCTCCGCGCGCCACTCGTCGCGCTCCGTGCGGTGATGCCGTCGATGAAGGCCCGCCGCACGGGCGCCATCCTCAATGTCTCGTCGATCGCGGGGCTCAACTACTTCCCCGGTCTCATGTCGTACGGCATGGCCAAGGCCGCCCTCGAGCACCTCACGGTGTCGGCCGCGCACCAGCTCCGGCCGTTCGACATCGCGGTGAACACGTTCCGCATCGACGTGCCGGTCGCGTCGGAGGGGTTCGTGTTCAACCTCCCCGACGCCGACCACTCCGACTGGGAACCGTCGGAAGTCGCGGCCGAGGGCATCGTGTGGATGCTCGAACAGCCCCCGAGCTACACGGGTCACAACGTCGGCATGGCCCGCCTGCGCACCGATCAAGGGATCATGACGTCGCGCGCCGCCCGCCCCCACGCGCAGCAACCCGCGTTGGTCACCGACACGCACCTGCGCCCACTCGAATAACGAGCGAACCGGCGTGAGTGAGCGGTCTCCAGACCGCGGTCTCCAGACCGCCTGCTCACGCCGGTTCGGCTTCGTTTACGAGAGGCGCTCGACGATCATCGCCATGCCCTGGCCGCCGCCGACGCACATCGTCTCGAGGCCGTAGCGC
>CAZLEC010000596.1:0-3153 GCA_964558245.1 uncultured Burkholderiales bacterium
CCTGGATCGACCCGATGATGCCGGGCAGCACGCCGAGCACGCCCGCTTCGGAGCAAGACGGCGCGAGCTCGGGGGGCGGCGGTTCGGGCAGCAGGCACCGGTAGCACGGCCCGTTGTACGGGTCGAACACGGTGACCTGGCCCTCGAAGCGGAAGATCGAGCCGTGCACCACGGGGATGCGCTTCATCAGCGACGCGTCGTTGAGGAGGTAACGCGTCGGGAAGTTGTCGGTGCCGTCGAGGATGA
Organism: uncultured Burkholderiales bacterium; assembly: GCA_964558245.1. GTDB lineage: Bacteria > Actinomycetota > Acidimicrobiia > IMCC26256 > PALSA-610 > JBBQER01. The sequence goes on from CAZLEC010000596.1 coordinate 247, forward strand.
CGTCGTAGCCCTCGATGATGTCGAGGATGTTGTCGGCCCCGAATCGCACGTCGTAGGTGACGACGTCGACGTCGGGGTTGAGCGCGGTCAGCGTCTTCTTCGCGGAGTCGACCTTGCGGTCGCCGATGCGCTCCATGTTGTGGAGGATCTGGCGTTGGAGGTTCGACGCGTCGACCACGTCCATGTCGACGATGCCGAGCGTGCCGACTCCCGCGGCCGCGAGATAGAGCGCGGCCGGCGAGCCGAGCCCGCCCGCGCCGAGCAGCAACACCTTCGATTCGAGCAGCTTCTGCTGGCCCGCCTCGCCCACCTCGGGGAGCAGGAGATGACGGCTGTAGCGGTTGCGCTGCTCGGGATCGAGCACGGCCGGCGTGATCCACGTGCGGCCTTCGTTCTTCCAGCGGCCGAAGCCGCCGGTCATCGACACGACGTCGGAGTAGCCGAGCTCCTGCAACGTCTTGGCGGCGAACGCGGAGCGATTGCCGCCGGCGCAGTAGATGACGATCGGCGCGTCCCGGTCGGGGAGCTTGTTCTCGGCTTGGGCCTCGAGGTGCCCGCGAGGGATGAACACCGAACCGGGGATCATCCCCTGTTCGAACTCGTCCTGCTCGCGTACGTCGAGGAAGGTGGCGTCGGCCAGCCGCGACTCCGCGGTCTCGGGGTCGATCTCGCGGATCTCGGCTTTCGCGCTCTTGAGGAGGTCTCGGTAGCTCGCCATACGGAGTGAAATCCTACTTCAAGGGTCGGATATTCCCAACCAGGCGCAGACCGGAGGCTCGGTCGCCGCGCGACGGTTTCGCGTGATGGAGAGCTGCAGGTCGTAGCCGCATACAAACGGGCGTCATACGAGGGCGGCCAGCGCGGGCAGCACGATCTCGACCTGGTCATGGAACACCGCGTCGGCGATCGGGTCGAAGGGTGTCTCCTCGGCGTTGACGATCACGAGCCGCGCCCCGGCCCGGAGCGCGATCTGGGGCAGGGCCGCGGCGGGGTAGACGCCGAGCGACGTGCCGAGCGACAGGAAGAGATCGGCGCGGCTCGCCTCCAACTGCGCGTGCTCGAGGTCTTCCGCCACCAGGTTCTCGCCGAAGCTGATCGTCGCCGACTTGAGGATCCCTCCGCACTCCGTGCACGCGGGGTCGGTCTCACCTGCCCGCACCCGTTCGAGCGTCTCGGCCATCGGGCCGTGCCACCCGCACGCCATGCACTTCACCTCGCGCACGTTGCCATGGATCTCGATGACGATCTCGGGCGACTGGCCCGCGGCGTGGTGCAGGCCGTCGATGTTCTGGGTGACCACGAAGTGCAGCGCGGCCTTGCGCTCGAGCTCCACGAGCGCGTGGTGCGCGGGATTCGGCTGCGCCGTCCAGTACTTGCCGTTCAGGCGGCTCTGCCACGCGCGCCGGCGAATCTCGGGGTCGCCCATGTAGTACTGGAGCGTGGCCGCCTTCTCGGCGGCCGGGTCCTTCGTCCACACGCCGTTCGGGCCGCGGAAATCGGGAATTCCCGAATTGGTGGAGAGGCCCGCGCCGGTGAGCACCACCACGCGTGACGCCGCGCGCAGCCATCCTGCGACTTCGTAGAGCTCGCGGCGGGTGGGTTCGGTCACCGGGCGCAATGCCCCCGGCGCTGGGACTCCGACGTCAGGTCGGTGTGGTCACGTGGCACACCTGCGTAACGTACTGCTCGATGTCGGCCGAGGCGGTCTTGATCGCCGGCGTGTCGAGGTTGGCGAACTTCGTCGGGTCCAGGTTCTGGAAGTTGTAGCCGGCCGACGCGAACGCGGCGTTGAGCTGCTTGAAGAACGTCACGAACGTCTTGAAGTCACCCTTGATCGCGCTCGGCGCGACCGACTCCGCGTGCTCGAGCGCGGGCACGAGCTTCGTGTAGACCGACTTGAGGTCGTCGGGAGTCTTGGTCGCGATGTCGGAGTTGTTGAACGCGTCCTGGTCGTTCCGGATGAGGCTGCAGAAGTCGCCCCCGCTCGACCCGCTGTACGACTTCGACGGCGCGGTTGTGGGCGTCCCGGCCACCGTGGTCGGTGTGCCCGCTCCCGACGCCACCGTGGTGGGCGTCGTCGACGTCGCCGCGTTCTTCGACGACGATCCGCACGCAGCCGCGCTGATCGCCACGAGAGCGACGATCGCGATCAGGCCGCGAGCCGGCAACTTCGGTGCACGCATGTGATCTCCTCCACGACCGGCCCGGAATTCCGAGAAGCGGACCATCGCACCCGGGACGACCCATTGCAAGCATCGTGCGGCGGGGTGGGGCGCGCGTGTTGCGACACCCCACCCCGGCTGCGTCCTACCTACGGGGGGACGGCGGTAGGACGATCTCGGATCTGTGGGTGGCTTGCTTACGCGGCTGCGACCTACGGACCTCCATCGCCCGTGCGGCTTCGGTTGTGTGTCCGGTCCTTCGGATCTGCGGCTTGTTTATGCGGCTGCGACCTACGGACCTCCATCGCCCGTGCGGCTTCGGTCGGGTGTCCGGTCCTTCGGATCTGCGCCTGGTTGATTACGCGGCGGGGTCGGTGGCGAGGGAGGCGAGGGCGGTGGCGTCGTCGAGCTCGTCCTTGCGGTCGCGGGCCCAGCGGACGGCTTCGTGCGCGAGTGCGGGGTGGAAGCCCGCGCCGTGCAGGGCGCGTTCGACGGTGTCGAGCGTCTCGCCCTGCGCCACGAGCAGGAGGGCGACGTGCCGGGCGCGCCGGCGGGCGAGCTCGACCGGTGCGGCGCGTTGGCCCGCGACCCATTCGTTGTGGGCTGCCTGGAGCGCGGCGGGGAGCCGGCGGACGTGGCGGCGGTGCACGGGTGGGAGGGTGCGGCGCACGGCGATGGTGGTGTCGTTCTCCGTGCAGGCGAGCTCGAACTGGTGCAGTCGCCCGAGGCTCTTCATGAGCGGTGA
>CAZLEC010000597.1:0-3150 GCA_964558245.1 uncultured Burkholderiales bacterium
GAGAAGTCGGTGACCTTGTGGAAGAGGTTCTTGCGCAGGTCGCGTCCGAAGCTCATCGCGACCTTGCCGCCCCAGTACACCGCGGCGATCGAGAACACGATCTGGATGAAGGCGACGAAGATCATCACCGTGCCCCACGTCCAGATGTAGCCCTGATTGTGGAGAATCACGCCCTTGTCGATGATGCGCGCGGTGATCGTAGGCAACGTCAATGCCGCCGACGTCTGCACGGTCTGCAGCACGACGATGAGGATCAGCGCGTTGGCGTACGGGCTCAGGTGCGACCGCAGGAGCTTGCTCAGCATGCGGCGTCCTTGCCGCCGACTCCGTGCAGGAACAGCTGCACCAACTCGCTCGGCGACATCGGCTCGCCGGCCAGCATCGGGTGCGTCGTCGAGAGCGTGAGCGCGCGGAGCAGGCGAGCCGCGACGATGGGCTCAACTGCGATCCGGCTGCGATGCGCGTCGAACATCTGCACGAGCGCGTCGCTGTCGACCATCGGCCGCCGCGCCATCTCGTGGAAGCGGGTGCCGATGCTCGACACCAAGCGCCAGATGTCGATGACGCGCTGCTGCATGATCACGATGGCCGCGGCGAGCCAGTCGTCGAACGCCAGCCCCACCGGGATCGCGCGCAACGCATGCTCGAGCGGCTCGGTATCGAGGGCCGACTCCACGACGGCCGCGATCACCTCGTCCTTGTCGGCGAACGCCCGGAAGATCGTGCCTTCGGCAATCCCCGCGGCCTCGGCGATCTGGCGGGTGGTCACCCGGTCGCCGTGCTCGATGAGGAGGGGCAGGGTCGCCTCGACGATCATGGAGCGGCGTTGATCCGGCGGCAGCGCGGCGGCTCTGCGCGTCTTCGTCGCTCCGGCGGGCTGGCTCATGGAGGGCGATCCTAGCAGTGAGTGAGCCCTCACTCCGCCGACGGGGCGGCGGCGAGCGCCGCTCCCGGGGCCAGGTCCCAGGCGGAGGCGACGAGCTCGTACGACCGCAGGCGGTCGGCCGGGGCGTGCACCATGGTGGTGATCATCAGCTCGTCGGCGCCCGTGCGCGCGGCGAGCGCCTCGAGCTCGGCTCGAACGTGCTGCGGGTCGCCGCACACGAGCGGGGCGGTCCAGCTCTTCACGATCTCCCGCTCCGTCGGGGTGAACACGTGCTCGGCGGCCTCCTCCGGGGTCGGCAGCGGGGTGGGACGACCCTGGCGGAGCCGGACGAAGGAGAGCGCGCTCGAACCCGACAGCCAACGCGCCTGCTCGGTCGTCTCGGCGCAGATGACCGGCACGCCGATCATGGCGTACGGGCGTTGGAGCGTGCTCGAAGGTCGGAAGGCCGAGCGGTAGATCTCGAGCGCGGCGACGGTGTTGTGGGACGCAAAGTGATGCGCGAACGAGAACGGGAGTCCGAGCGCGCCGGCGACCTGGGCGCTGAAGTCGCTCGATCCGAGCATCCAGATCGCCGGTTCGTAGCCGCGCCCGGGAACGGCCGTGATCTGCGGATGGGTTCCCTCGAAGAACCGGAAGAGGTCGCGGAGTTGCTCGGGGAACTCGTCGGCGCCCGCCGACACCGGAGCGCGCCGCAGGGCCGCGGCCGTGACCGGATCGGTTCCCGGGGCCCGGCCCAACCCCAGGTCGATGCGCCCGGGATGCAGCGCCTCCAGCATGCCGAACTGCTCGGCGACGACGAGCGCCGAGTGATTGGGGAGCATGACCCCGCCGGCACCGACGCGAATCGTCGACGTCGAGGCCGCCAGGTGCGCGACGAGCACCGGCGGTGACGAGCTCGCGATCCCCGGCATGTTGTGATGCTCGGCAACCCAGATGCGGCCGTAGCCCAGGCGCTCTCCCAGCCGGGCCAACTCGACCGCGTTGGCGAGCGCAATCCGGGCCGTCGACCCCATCCCGACCGGGGCGAGCTCGAGGATCGAAAGGGGCGGCGGCGGCGCCGGTGACTGATTGTTCATCGGCGGGCGCAACGCCGTGAGCGCGCCAGAACTTCCGCCCGGACGCTCGAGGTCAGGTGGTGACGGGCCCGAGCGACCCGCGGCGTTCAGTCGCGAACGGGATCCGCGAGGCGAAGCACGGGCGGGGCCGGCTCGTCGCGGTAAGGCGCGAGCACCTGCGCCACGTCGGTCATCTCGGGCTCCTCGTCGTGCGCGTCCGGCGTACGATCCGCCAGCAACCAGGAAACAAACCGACGCAGCATCCGTACTCCCCACCCAGGCAGCAGCCTCCCTGCCGCACGCAAGAGCATGCCAGAGGGGTCACCGAACATCAACCGGCGACCGCCCGGCGTGAGGTTCCGGCCGGGAATCCGGGCCCAAGCGGGGTCGGTGCGCGCCGACCCCTTAGTGTGCGTACATGACGACGACTTGGATGGTGCGTTCCAGCGACGCGGGGCGATCGATCGACGACGCGGTGTCGACCGGGGTGGTCAGCGTCGATTTCGCAGACACGTCCGACGTCACCGGCCTCGCCGTCGACGAGATCGGCGCGCAGCTCACCGGCTCGAAGTCGCGCACCGCGACCAACCGCCAGGCCCAGATGCTCTACGCCTTCGCCAACGAGATCGCCGAGGGCGACGCGATCATCCTGCCCGACCGGGCCCGGCGCCAGATCGTCGTCGGACGCGTCACGGGTCCGTACGAGTGGGTCGAGAGCGCGCCCACAGCCGCCGACCGTCACACCCGCGCGGTCGACTGGAACGCGCGCTTCAGCTGGGACGACCTGCCGGAGTCCGTGAAGCACACGGTGTTGCACTACCAGCGCACGGTGCTGCGCCTCGAAGACCAGGAAGCCGCGTTGAAGCTGACCGAGGGCGCCGAAGGTATGGGCCTGCCCGCGGTGTACGCCCCGCCCGATCGCCGGCCGTCGCGATCCGCGGTGGATCTCCGCCTGGAGAGCGCGGGCCGCAACGAGCGGCTGTGCACTTCGTGCTTCATCATCCGGCCGTTGTCCGAGTTCAACGGCGACGCCGCGACGTGCCGCGTCTGCGAGTGACGCGCGACGCGGGAGCTCGCCGGCGCTGAACCGCCACCGGCGGGCGCATCTCGCGTGATGCGCGCGCCCGCGCCGGCTCCGGAGTAGACACCGGGCGTGCGCGCGCTCCCCACCGGCCGGCTGCGGGCGTGGTCGCCCGAGAAGCTGTTGGT
>CAZLEC010000598.1:0-3127 GCA_964558245.1 uncultured Burkholderiales bacterium
GTCGGAGTACGCGAGCAGTGGGTCGCGGTCGCGCGACACGAGGTCGAGCACGGCCTGCACCGACTGGTTCGGCCCGGGCTGGTCGGCGCGTGCGAGTTGCACCGCGCGGTGCACGCTCGTGAATCCGCTCAGCGTCGAGCTCGCCGCGACCAAGCGGCTCTCGGTACCACTCGACAACGCGAACGAGAGCACGACGGCAAGCACCGGCCAGGCCGCGGTCGTACGGCCCAGCCACCGGCGGTTCGCGATCGCGGCCGACGCGTGGCCGGCGAGCGCGGCCGCGATCGGCGCCGACGGCGCGGCGATCACGGAGAAATAGTGCGGGGAGTACCGCTCGCCGCTCACGAGCTGGAACCACCCGCCCGCGAACCACCCGAGCAATGACGCGTGAACGATCCGCGTCGTGCGATCGTGCCGCGACCATCTGGAGACGGTGAGGACGACGAACGCGCCGATCGCCAGCGCCAGCAGCGGTCGGTGCCGGTAATAGCCGGAGAAGTCGTTGCCGCCGCGGGAGAGCTCCTGACCGAAGCTCAATCCGATGCCGCGGTACTGGTAGCTCGCGTACGTCCACCAGCTCGCCCAGAAGGGCCCGAAACTTCCGCGCACCGCGTACCACGCCGGCGCGCTCGCGAAGGCCACGACCGCGGAGGCCGCGGTCGCCCGGCGAAGGGTCCGACGCCGAGCCCGGTCTTCGACGCGCTTCGCAATCATGAACGACGCCGCGAGGCCGATGGCGGTGGCGTCGATGATCGAGGGCAGGATCGTCTGCACGGCCAGGCCGAGCAGCGCGCCGGTGACGATCGCCGTCGTCAGCTGCACCCGCCCCGACGACATCCAGCCACGATCGCCGATCGCCAGCAGCCACGCGACCGCGAGCAGCGTGACGAGAATGTTCCGGCTGTAGAGGAGGCCGGCGTACGCGGCGTTCGAGAACGTGAAGTGCACGAACACGGTGGCACCGACCGCGAGCGCCACGTACCGATTGCCGCCCGTCGTCTGTGCCGTCCGCGCCGCGGCCAGGCCGAGTAACACCGCGCTGATCGCCACCATGATCGAGATCACGTAGAAGTGACCGTCGTAGCCGCCGACCCGCAGGGCGATGTCGTGCGCGACGTCTTCGAGCGGCCCTTTGGGGGTGATCCCGTTGTCGTAGTAGGTCCCCCCGAGACGCGCGGCCCGGTTGACGAGGCTCTGCGTGAACACCGCGTCGTTCCCGGCGGCCTGGATCCGATTGCCGATCAACGCAACCGCTCCCACGACCGTGAACGCGAACGCGGTCAGCCAACGCAACGCGTCGCGGGCGCTCGGATACCGGCTACGACGCATCCACACCGGCTTCCGATGCCGTGAGCGATCGCGACCTCGCGGCGGTGATCGCGGTGTCGAGCGCCGACGCGACGAGGATCACGAGGACGACCGAGAGCCGGCTCAGCGCGCCGATCATGTGGCGTTCCAACTCGATGGGATCGCCACCCCACGTGGTGTAGCCCTCCACGAGCGTCAGGAGCAGCGCGGTTGCGCCGAAGGCGACGAGGCCCAGCCCGCGGCCCCGGCGCCGGGCCCACGTGAGAGACGCAGCGATGCCCGCCCCCGCGATGATCAGCCAGATCTCGAGCCCGGTGCGGGTGGTCGGTCCCCCGAGTTGGAACGGGATCTCACGAGGCAAGCGGTCGTAGACGCCCTGGGTGTCGTACTCGCGCACATCTCCGCGGAGGATCGCGGGAAGATCCCGGTTCACGAGGCTCGCGTAGTGCGGGGCCAGCACGACCAGTGAGAGCACGAGCGCGCGCGGGCCCGCGCCCCGGGCCCAGTGACGGTACTTCGCGAACGCGGGGTCCTTCGAGACGTAGAAATTGTCGACGAGCCCGCCCTTGCCCGTTCGGGTCCGCAGCGCGTTGTCGAGCGGCATGCCGTGACCGGCGAACCACTTCGACAGCTGCGCATCGGGGAGCACGCGGACGCCGACGACGTCGTGGAACGACAACTCCGCGCGGTGTGACGCGCTCTCGGAGGCGTACGAGTAGCCCGCCACGACCACGACGAGCACCGCCCCGACGGCCAAGGCGCGCCGGACACCGGTGGCGAGCCGCCGGCCGAGCGCGGCCGCGGCCAGCGCAACCGGCACGATCACCACGGTCGCGGGCAGGACGTGTGCGTCGCGCACGACGAGCCACGCGATCACGAACGCCCAACCCCACCGTGCTCGCGCCCGGGTCGGCGCCGCCGCGAACCGCCACCATGCCGCGATCGACGCGAACCCGAGACTGATCGACAGCGACTCGCTGAGGATCTGCACGTTCCACATCGCGTACTTCGCCTGGATCGCGATCCCGACGAGCAAGAGCACGGTCGCGGCTCCGACGACACGCGAGCGTAGTACCCGCAGCGCAGTCAGGCACAGCGCGACGACTGCCGCGCAATAGAGCGAGGTCTGGGCGACGACCGTGACGAGCGTGCTGCGGTGGAGCGCCCACAGGAGAAGCGGATATCCGATCGGCCGGAACGCGAAGTAGAAGCTCGGCCGGAACGGGCCCTTGCCCGCCACGGCCAGGTAGCCCTGCTTCGGGTACACCGCGTCGGGCCACACGGCCGGGAAGTGCGTGCTCCAGCTCGCGCCGAGCAGCCGCACCATGAACAGCGCGCACGCGATCGAGCTCGCGTACAGCGCGACCGCACGCCGCGAGGGAAGCAGGCCGAGCGACTCCGCGACGTTTTCGTCGTCGGGCACGGTGGCCGCGCTAGATACCGGTGTTGAACGTCGCAGTCGCGGGAGGCGCGCCCTGGGCCTCGGCTTCGATCGCGTCCCAGAGGATCTCGGCGATGTCCTGCACGCGAACCTCTTCGTCCTTGCCTTCGCCCTTCACGCCGTCGTCGAACATCACGTAGCAGAACGGGCACGCGACCGCGATGCGCGTCGCACCGGTGGCGATGGCCTCCTGGCTGCGCTCGGTGTTCACCTTCTTGCCGGTGCTCTCCTCCATCCACATGCGCGCGCCGCCGGCGCCGCAGCACATGCCCCGAGTGCCGTTGCGCGGCATCTCGACGAGGTCGATCCCGGCCAGCGAACCCACGACGCGGCGCGGCGCGAGGTACACGTCGTTGTGGCGGCCGAGATAGCAGGAGT
>CAZLEC010000599.1:0-3116 GCA_964558245.1 uncultured Burkholderiales bacterium
ATCGTCCGGCCCGCCTCGCGCGCAACCCAGCGACGGGTGAGACCGTCAAGGTGAAGGCCAAGCGCGTCGCCCGCATCACACCGCTCAAGAACTTCAAGGACTCCGTGCTCTCGGGCAAGGCCCCGAGGCCGGTGGCGAAGAAGGCCGTCGCCAAGAAGGCGCCCGCCAAGAAGGCTCCGGCGAAGAAGGCTCCGGCCAAGAAGAAGGCCGTTGCCAAGAAGACCGTGAAGAAGGCGCCGGCACGCAAGCCCGCCAAGCGGCGCTGAACAAACCCTGATACGCGTTGCGTTGGCCCGGGCCGAGTGCCCGGGCCAACTCGCGCGTACGCTCCCGCGCTGTGCAACGCGTCGTCGCCGTCGACCTCTTTCGCATCCGGCTCCCCCTCACGAAACCGTTCCGGACCGCGCGCAGCACGACGACGCGCAAGGACGCCCTGCTCGTGCGCGTCGTCACCGACGACGCCGAAGGTTGGGGCGAGGTGGGCGCCGAGGTCTCGCCCACGTACGCGCCCGAGACCCTCGACTCGGCCCACCTCGTACTACGCGACGAGCTCGTCCCGCGGCTGTTCGCGGGCGCGTCGCTCGATGCAGTGCGCGGCCACCACGCCGCACGGGGAGCGTTGTCGAACGCGGTGCTCGACGCCGACCTGCGCGCCGAAGGCGTCTCTCTCGCCGCCTTTCTGGGCGCCGCGCGCGATCACGTCGACGCCGGCGTCGCGCTCGGCCGCGGCGACGACCCCGCCGGGCTCGCGGCCGTGCTGAGCGGGTACCTCGAGCTGGGCTATCGCAGCTGCAAGCTGAAGATCGCGCCCGGCCACGACGTCGAGTTCGTGGCCGCGGCGCGGGCCGCGGCAGGCTCCGACGTCGTGATCCAGGTCGACGCGAACGGGAGCTACACGCTCGACGACCGCGACCAGCTCGCCGCGCTCGACGCGTTCGGCGTGCGGTGTCTCGAACAACCCCTCGCGCCCGACGCCCTGCTCGACCACGCGCGCTTGGCCGAGCTCATCGGCACGCCGATCGGGCTCGACGAGACGATCACGAGCGCGACCGTCGCGCGCGATGCCGTCGCGTCGGGAGCCTGCTCCGTGGTGAGCATCAAGGCGGGCCTGGTCGGAGGACTCGAAGCCGCGCGCCGCACGCACGACGTCTGCGTGGCAGCCGGGGCGGACGCGCGCGCCGGCGGCATGCTCGAGACGGGTGTCGGGCGCGCCGCGCTCGTCGCGCTCGCCGCGCTCCCGGGCTTCACGGTCACGGGTGATCTGTCGGCGTCGAGCCGTTACTTCGAGCACGACGTGACGGAGCCGTTCGAGCTCCACGCCGGCCGCCTGACCGTGCCAACCGGCCCCGGCCTCGGTGTCGCTCCCCTGCCCGACCTGCTCGCCCGCTGCACGATCGCACGCGAGCATTGGATCAGTTCGGAGAAGGCCCCTCGCGGTCGTTGATCGCGGGCGGTTGCGCGGGCGCGGCCGCCGGCTCGCCGGTCGGCGCCGGCGGCGCGTCGCGCAACCACGGCCGCACCATCACGATCGAGTCCTCGGGATGGTCGGGGTCGAGCCGCAACACGATCGGCTCGGTGAACGGGGGGTCGCCGGAGTAGTTCTGCACGATCGCGACCTCTTCGTCGCGCGCCGGTTCGAGCGCGTCGCGCAGCCCGAGCAGGCCGGCCGCGAGCACCGAGCCGACTGCAGTGCCGCGGAACTTGTCGATCGGGCGGTTCGCATCCCGCGCTCGGGCCGGGTCGACCTTCGGCGGCCACCACCGCTCGACGCTCACGACGGCGTAACCATCGACCGCGACACGCGCCACGACGCCCGGCGGCGTCGCGAAGCCGGTGACGGTCCAACCTGCGGGCTCCACGGGCACATCGCGCAGCGGCACGGTGATACCCGCACCGATCGCCTTCAGGTACGCCTCCTTCGCCGTCCACTGCTCCAGGAACGCGCGGAGCTGTGCCTCGGATTCCAGCTCGAGCCAGTCGGCGTGCGCCTCCGACCCGAGCACGCGGGCCGCGAGCGCATCGAGACGCCGGCGCGGTCGCTCGACCTCGATGTCGATGCCCACGCGCGCGCCGGTGACCACGGCGACGGCCGCGAGCGCCTCCGAGTGCGACAGGCTGAACGAGACCGGCTCCGCCGGCGCGCGCACCTCGGGCCTGCCGTGAGCCGCATCGCCGCACCGCGAGCAACGACGAGAGATCTCGACCGCTCCGGGATCGACGCCGAGACGGCTTCCGAGGATGGATCGCACCGCGCCGTGCGCGACGACGTAACGGTTCCGGACCGTGTCGTCGCGACGTGACGCGGCCGCGCGCACCTCGGTGTCGTCGAGCGAACCTCGCAACGCGTCGACCACCGCGGGCGGCTGGTCGAGGTCGACCGTCCAGACGCTGACGTTCAGAGGCGTCACGACTCGAGGCTACCGGCCGATTCGGCGCCCGCGGTCGTCGGCCCCGTGTGGTACAGCTACCGCCATGCTCACGTTCGCATCCGACGCGCACCGTCAGCATCACCCTCGCCAACCGTTCCACGACCAGGGGCGCATGATCGACCCGCCCGAGGTCCCCGAGCGAGCGGAGCGCATTCGCGAGGCGATTGCGGGCGCCGGCATCGGGCCGATCCGCGCGCCCGACGAGCACGGGCTCGACGCGGTGTTGCGGGTGCACGCCGCCGACTACGTCGATTTCCTCGAGCACGCGCACGCACGATGGCGCGAGGCAACCGGCGCCGACGAGCACGCCGAAGCCGTTCCGTACGCGCGCCCGATCCGCGGTCAGCCCGAAGACGCGCCCGTTCACCCGATCGCGGCGCTCGGCTGGTACTCGCACGACAACGACGCCGTGCTCCCCGGCACCTGGCCGGCGGCGATCGGAGCGGTCGACGTGACATTGAGCGCGTGGCAAGCGGTAGCCGACGGCGAAGCACACCGCGCGTACGCGCTCGCGCGCCCACCTGGTCACCACGCGGCCACCGACTCGTACGCCGGCTACTGCTTCCTCAACAATGCCGCCATCGCGGCGACCGCGTGGGCGGAGCGCGGCGCCCGGGTGGCCGTGCTCGACGACGACTACCACCACGGCAACGGCACCCAGCAGATCTTCTACGACCGCGGCGACGT
>CAZLEC010000600.1:0-3093 GCA_964558245.1 uncultured Burkholderiales bacterium
CGCCGAGATCGTGCGCCTTTTGGATTACGGGTAGGCCAATCGCCGGATCGTCGAGCGAGAACCCACGGCCGTCGGGACCCCAGGCGGTGTAGACCTTGAAGGCGGCGACCTTCCCGGTGCGGGCGGTGGCTTCCATTTCGTCGAGCCGGGCGCTGAGATCGCCGAAGTTCGGGGCGATCACGTTGTGTATGAGGATGCGCGGTGCGCCGCCGTGGGTGAGTTGCGCTGCGAGTTGTTGCGTTCCGAGCTGGTCGGCGAACGGGAGCGGCGCATTGGCGGGCCCGGAGTTCGGTACGTCAGAAAGCATCGCAACTGTCGTGTCACTCGCGAGGAACAGGTCGTGGAGATACACGGCGCGGTTCGCGCACTCCAGCTGATTCGAGGCGCTACACGCGGCAACCATGCCCAGTACGAGCTGCACCGTGTCCGGCGCGTTCTTCGTCCACGGCCCCTCGGGTGTCACGTGATGCGTATGCACATCAACCACGAATTCGCCGTTCCCGCTCAGCGCGTGTTCACAAGCCTCGATCTCGCTCGGGGGTGGAACTGTGAAGGATCCACCCGGGCGCGAAGTCGTCGACCCCGCGATGGACGTCGACGGCGGTGATGCGGTTCGCGCCGATGAACTGCACGCTGCAAGATCGACCGTCGCCAGAACCGCGGCAACCCCACCGGCGGTCTGGAGAAACCTTCTCCGGTCCATCCCGACAACGCGCGCGGCATCGTCGGCGCGGACGAGCGCGTCTTGTTCCACATCGAGGTGATGCCGGGTCGGTGCGTTCGGGAGGTACTCACCGTTCGTCGCCGGCGTCACCCCGAGCGGCAGGCGAACGTCGCCGTCGGGATCGTCATCACGCCGTCGCGGCACGTGACCAACAATACGCAGCACCGCAACATGACGAACGTTCGGGTCGTCAGGGGCGGGACTGAGACGTCGGTCACGGGTCAGTGCCGGGTGCTGGCCTCACCCCGGCAACGCGGCGTTCGCGTTCGTGACGTTTGGGTTCGCGGACCGGGTGCTATCAGGCGTCGCGACGGCTGAGAAGTACGGCGCCGATGATGAGTGATGCGACGGCGTAGGCACAGAAGACGGCGAAGCCGACCCAGAGGGAGAGGTCCGAGCTGGTGAGTTTCGCGGTGTGGAAAATGTTGTTCCCTGCTGACAACGGGAGGTACTTGCCGATGTCGGTGCTCCACGGCGACGGCAGGAAGTTGACCAGGATCGGCAGTATCAGAAGCAGACCGACCAGCGCGGCGATCGCGCCGGCTGTGCGGCGCAGGATGGTTCCCAACCCGATGCCGAGCGCGCCGAGAACGGCGAGGTACATGGCGCCGCCGATCACGGCGCGCAGAACGCCGGGGTCTCCGAGGGACGCGTGGGGAAATCGGGTGGTTCCACTCAGAATGGTTTGGCCGATGAAGAAGGCGGCGAAGCAGGCGGCGAGACCGACGACGAACGCGACCGCGGTGAACACGACAACTTTGGCGGCGAGTACCAAGGTGCGTTGCGGTGTGGCACCGAAGGTCGCACGGATTTGTCCGGTCGCGTATTCGGAGCTGATCACGAGCACGCCGAGGACACCGACCGCGAGTTGAGCCAGGAAGATGCCGTTGAGGCTGAAGCCGGCGGGATCGAAGTTACGTATTTCTCCGGGGTCGAGATGATTGGCCCGGGCGACCCGCGCGGCACAGAACAGCGCGCCGAGTCCAACAATGATCGCGACCGTAACCAGCAGCGACCACAGGGTCGACCGGACCGACCAAAGTTTCGTCCACTCGGCCCGCACGACAGCAACGAACTGGCCCGCAGGCGACGGCGTCGGGAGCGTCTTGTGCACCCCTCCAGTAGAGAGAGCAGTTTCTGCGACGTTCACGCCGCTCCCCCGCCTGCATTCGGGCCGGCGAGATATTCGGCGCTGTCGTGGGTCATTTCCATGAACGCTTCCTCGAGCGATGCCTCCCGGGGCGACAGCTCATAGAGCGTGATGCCCGCGTTGGCGGCGATGATCCCAACCTCCCGGCACTCCAACCCGGTCACGATCAAGGTGTCGTCGCCATCCGGCTCGGCATCGGCGCCCGCCGTCGCAATCAGCGGCCGCAACACGCCGGCCTGCGGAGAGACGACCTTGACGTGATTCGCCGACGCTCGCGCGATGACTTCTTCGACGCTCGCATCCGCGATGAGGTGACCCTTGCCGATCACGATCAAATGATCCGCCGTGAGAGCCATCTCGCTCATCAAGTGGCTGGAAACGAAGACGGTGCGACCCTCGGCCGCGAGGGACCGCAGGAGCCGGCGAACCCACTGGATCCCTTCGGGGTCAAGTCCGTTCACCGGTTCGTCGAGCAGGAGCACCTCGGGGTCTCCGAGCAGCGCGGCGGCAATGCCGAGTCGCTGGCTCATGCCGAGCGAGAACGTGCCGGCCCGCTTGCGAGCAACGGCGCTGATCCCAACCTGCTCGAGGACCTCGTCGACGCGTCGAGGGCTGATCCCATTTGACTGGGCCAGCCACCGCAAATGGTTACGCGCACTGCGACTGGGATGGATCGCCTTCGCTTCCAACAGCGCACCCACTTCGTGCAGCGGGAAACGCCGATCGTGATACGACGCGCCATTGACGGTGATCCGGCCCGCCGTCGGTGCGTCGAGCCCCACGATCAACCGCATCGTCGTGGACTTCCCCGCGCCGTTGGGACCCAAGAAACCCGTCACTCGACCGTCCGGCACCGTAAAGCTCAGATCGTCCACCGCCAACGTCGACCCGTACCGCTTCGACAATCCAGTCGCTTCGATCACCTGCGCACTCCACAACTCATTCCGTCCGGTCGCACAGTCACGGTCTAGCGGCGCGATCTGTGGGTCACCTGTGCTCGGACCGTGAATGACTACGCTCGCAACCGCCCTTACGCGGACGCGCGACGTGTCCGGGATGAGATCGCGGCCGCGGCGCTACAAAGCGTGCACCGGTACGCACCGTCGTAGCTCCGCATACCCTCACCCACTCGCGCCGCGCTGACACGACCTGGCTCGTGTCGACCCCCTTCGTAACCTCGCCTGGTTTCAGATCGTTTCACGCCGGGTGCGCTCGACAC
>CAZLEC010000601.1:0-3079 GCA_964558245.1 uncultured Burkholderiales bacterium
CGGGCCGGTGTAGCACTTGACGAACTCCCAGGCCGCGTCGGGCGACTTGGTGAGCCGCACGATCACGTTGTCGGTGTACGCGTGGCAGGACCTCACCGCGCTGGCGAAGCAGGTGCACCTCGGCGACGGAGCCGGTTGCGCGCTCTCGGCAACGATCAACGGCACGTTCTTCGAGCACACCTGCACGTTCCAAGACGTCTACGCGATCGTCCGCAAGTCGTCGGTCGAGTGGACCGGTCTCCAGCAGAAGTGCTCGACGTTCGAGGGCACCGCCGGGCTCGTCGACTCCGACAAGGACGTCGCGCAAGCCGGCCTCTCGGTGAGCGCCGACGGAGTGGTGCTCTACAGCCACTCGTTCTCGAAGGGGCAGTCGAAGAACCTGAAGCTCGACATCACGGGGAAGCGGAGTCTCAAGGTCGTGACGGTCGCGAAGAACCCGGCCGACGACTGGCCGCTGGAGCTCGTCGGGCTGGGCGATCCCCGGGTCCTCTGCACCTGGCACCCGTAGGCCGGGTCGCGCCGGCGGAAATCATGGTTTCAACCGAAGTGCGGGTGGGTACACCCATGCCTGTCACACGATTTGGTGCGCGCGGCGCGTGCCACTCCAACTTCGGGGGATCGCATGTCGAGATCGGCACGACGCAATCTGACAGTCGGCGTACTCACGCTCATGACACTGGCTCCGGTAGCGATCCTGGCGCAGTCGGCCTCGGCAGCCCCCAAGGGTGACCCGACGTTCAAGTTCAGCTACAAAGTCGTCGCGACGACCTTCATCAAGAAGGCGAACGAGACGATCACGCCGCCCCCGGGCACGTTCAAGGGTTCGATCGATCTCAACACGGGGAAGCTGACGGGCAACATCAGCATTCCGCCGTCGACGTTCACCCAGTCGGAAGCAGGGATCGGCCTCCTCACCACGACCGCGGCGACGGTTCCCACCAAGCCGGTGACGGGTCACGTCGACTTGAAGACCTTCAAGATCTCGTCGACGTCGGTGTTCAACATCTGGCTGAAGAGCATGTACGTGCCGCTCCCGAAGCTGCCGGTCCCGGTGCCGATCCCGCCGGTCAACCTCGTCGGGAATTCGTGCACCACCGTGGCGCCGATCGCGATCACGATGAAGGGTGTCGCGCACCTCAGCGGGCCGTCGACCTTCTCGTCGACGTTCACGATCCCGGACTTCCAGAACTGCCAGGCGATGACGACGGTGCTCAACCAGGAAATCCCCGGACCCGGCAACACCTTCACCGCGACAGTAACTCCGACCTGACATCTGGCACACTCGTCGGGTGCCGATGCGTGAGGACTGCCGTCATTTCGCCAGCCGCCTCTACGACGACGGCGAGGCGGCGCGGTTCTGCGTGCTCGACCTCGCGCCCGAGGCGCCGTGGCGGTGCCCCGACAACTGTCCGCAATACGAGCGGACGGTGATCGACTCGTCGTTCGAGCAGAGTTCGCTCGCGCGGCCGCGGGTCGAGGACGAGCCCGACGAGAAGCCGGAGGACATCCAAGACCTCTTCGACGACGCGGAGATGATCCTGGAGGCGGCCGGACCTTCGGTGCTCGCCGACCTCGACAAGAGCCGGCGTGGGCGGAGGTGGTGGCCGCGCGGGAAGCGCCGCCGCCCCGACGACGGCGACGACTGGCACCTGAGCAACCGGTGACGGGCACGGGCGCGACATTCCGGTGAGGCGCGAGCGAGGAGCATCACGCTCGAGGCGCACCGTTCGCACGATCGGCGCGGCCCTGGCGCTGTTGTGCGCGTTCATGGTCGGTACCCCGCCCGCGGGCGCGCTCGGCAATCATTGGCCGCCCGACGCGGTCGGCGGATTCTCGACTCCGACCGCCAAGGGCTACTGGCTGATGTTCGCCGATGCCGCGGTCGCGACCTACGGCGACGCGCGTTTCTACGGCGACCTGCGGAACACGCCGCTGAACCGTCCGGTCGTAGGCGGGGCGGTCGCGAGGGGCGGCACCGGCTACTGGTTGGTCGGAAGCGACGGCGGCATCTTCACCTTCGGCAGCGCGCACTTCTACGGAAGCATGGGCGCGACCCGTCTCAACCAGCCGGTCTTCTCGATGGCGTTGACGAAGTCGGGGCACGGCTACTGGCTCGTCGCTCGCGACGGCGGGATCTTCACGTTCGGAGACGCGCGTTTCTACGGTTCGACCGGCGGCCTGAAGTTGCGACAGCCGATCGTCGGGATCGAGCGGAGTGAGTCGGGGAAGGGGTATCGACTCGTCGCGCGCGACGGCGGCATCTTCAGCTTCGGGGACGCGCGTTACTTCGGGGGCCTGCCGAGCCGCGGTGTGAGAGTCGACGACGTCGTGGGCATGGCGCGGACGCCGACCGGAGACGGCTACTGGATCGCGCTCGGTGACGGGAGGGTGTACGCGTTCGGCAAGGCCAAGGCCTTCCGCTCGCGTGCCGCGTCGAAGTGTGATCCGGTGACCGCGATCTTCGCCGATCCGCTCCGCCCGGGTTACCGACTTGTCACCCGCTCCGGAGCGACGGTGTCGTTCGGCGCGTTCGGCGCGCACCGCACCGGCAAGGTCGTCAGCTGCCGGAGACGCTGACCCGAAGCCCTGATTTTGCGCGCGGAGTTGCGCGTGCTCGGTGCTGTGGTTGGTGCGGTGACGAATCGACGCCGTCTGGGCCCGCGCGGGCGATTCGATCTAGATTGCCGATGCGGTGAGCTGAGACGCCCGAGGATGGGCGTCGCACTGCATGAGGCGGGGAAGTGGCTACGGACGGCCCTCGACACGGTTCGCGTCAGCACGGTCGATGCGACGGTCATCACGGGCGCCCGCGCGGTTCGAGCGTGGTCGTCCGATGATCGTCGCGGTCGCGGCGTTCTTCTTGTTCCTGTACTTCCTCGGCGAGGCCAGAGACGCGCGGCGCATCGGCCGCGGCAAGTAGCACCGGCGGCGTTCGCAGGCTGCCGCCGAGCAGGGTCAGGTCGCGTACCCTGGACGCTGCCCACCGGTGAGACCGGTGAAGTGAGGGCGTTTAGCTCAGTTGGTAGAGCGCCTGCCTTACAAGCAGGAGGTCGTGGGTTCGAGCCCCGCAGCGCCCACT
>CAZLEC010000602.1:0-3073 GCA_964558245.1 uncultured Burkholderiales bacterium
TTCAGTCAGTTCGTGCGATGGCGTCGATCGCGTCGAGCAACTCAGCACCCCCGGAGCTCACATCGGCGTACCGCGCTGAGATAACCCGCCAGCCGGCCGCGACAAGTCGATTCCGCCGACGCGCGTCTCGCTGAAGCTGAAACTCGTCCGAGTGCTCCTGCTTGCTGTCGTACTCGATGGCGACTTTCAATGTCGGAAGCGCCATATCCACCCGCGCGACGAAGTTTCCGACTCGATCGCAGATCTCGTACTGCGGGCTCGGCGCCGGCCAACCGCCGTCGACGAGCAACTGGAGCAACCGGGTCTCCATGTCGCTCTCGGTCGGTCTCTGGGCCGGGTCCCATAGGTCGAGCACGGTACGAAGAGCGCGCACACCACGAAGGCCCCGCCGGGCATGCTGGTCGAAGACGTCGCGCGTCGATTCGAAGGTGATCAACCGCTTGCGACGCGCGGCCTGGACCAGGATCTCGACATATCGCCGATTCGGGTGCATGCCGGCGAGGTCGAGAACGACCCGCTCGGGACGCATGACGGGAATCCCATCGACACATTCGATATCCGCGTTGTCGAACCGGCGACTCTCGTGCACCACGAGGCCCGAACGTTGCGACCGGCGCCAACGCCTGCACGTCAGCTCGATCAGATCGGTGCGGCCGCCCGGAAGTTCGAACAGCCCCGCCGCTGAACGATGCGAGATCGCAATCGGTGCGCTCCCCGCCCAACACGCAGCAAGCAGATCGCCCTTCCACGTCGGCTGCACACCCGGCATGCGATACACGCCGTCGTGCACGTGAGTCCATACGGACGCAACCCGCGTATCGATTTGGCCGTGAGTGAGCCCCGCCTCGCGGGCGTCGCGCAGCGTGAACACGGAGTGATGTCCGGCCGAGAATTCGGCGAGGCGACGATCGGCAGGCACGGGCATGGCACGAGATCTTGCCCACCGTCTGAGACATCCACCCGACCCCACCGCACCCGACCCCGCACCCGCGAACCGGCGTCAGTTTGGCATCCGGGAGTTGCCATACTGACGCCGGTTTGGTTTGGCAGCGGGTCGGGCCGGGCGTGGTTGACGCTTCCCACCAGGGGGAATACTGTTCCGGTTGTGCAGAACGTTGTTCCGGGCCTGTCGGAGCGGGTCGAGGAAACACTCGCCGACCGGGCCGTCGCCGAGCGGCGGGCGACCTATGCCGCCGAGGCGCGCCGCCTCATCGACGCCGCGTTCGTGGTCATGCGACGCGAGGGCAGCATCGATCCCCAGGTGCGGGCGGTCGTGCAGGAGGCCGGCCTCTCGAACCAGGCCTTCTACCGCCACTTCGCGTCGAAGGACGCGTTGCTGCTCGCAGTGTTGGCCGACGGTCAACGGCAGCTCGTCGCGTACCTGGGCCGGCGGGTCGCGACCGTGTCCGACCCGACCGAACAGGTGCAACGCTGGATTGCGGGCGTGATGGCGCAGGCGCGCGACCGCGACGCGGCCGAGGCGACCCGTCCGTTCGCGTGCAACAGCGCGCGGCTCGCCGACCTGTTCCCCGACGATCTCGCGGCCAGCCGCGAAGAGATGCTCGGATCGCTCGCGCCCGCGGTGCACGCGCTCGGCGGGACGAACGAGCACGCCGAGCTCGTGCGCGATCTCGCGTTGGCCCGGATGAACGATGCGATCGCGCGCCGGCGCGTTCCGAGCCGCGCGGAAGTCCAACGGCTGGTCGAGTTCTGTCTCGCCGGCATCAAAGAGTGAGGTGACGTGGAACGGGAACTCTTGATCACGGGCATCGGCGGCCAGGGCGTCCAGCTCTCGGCCCAGGTGCTCGCGCGCGCCGCGACGCGCGAGGGCCGCGGGGTGATGTACCTCGGCCTCTACGGCGGGATGATGCGTGGCGGCAACACCGACAGCACCGTGGTGGTAGGCGACGGTCCGATCGAGTCGCCGCCGGTCGTGTCGCGGTCGTGGTCGGCGATCGCGATGCACGACGAGTTCTGGCCGCCGATCGAACCCAAGCTGCGCGCCGGCGGGCTGGTGCTCGTGAACGACGCGACCTTCACCACCGAGATCGCGGCGCCGGTCACCGTGCTGCGCGTCCCGGCCACGAACGTCGCCACCGAACTCGGAAGTCCGTTGGGCGGCGCGATGGTGATGCTCGGCGCCTACTGCGCGACCACCGGAATGGTCGGGCTCGACGCGCTGATCGAAGGCATGCGCGAATCGATTCCGCCGTACCGCACGCAGCACATCGAAGCGAACGAACGGGCGCTCCGCGCGGGCTGGGAGCTCCTGCCCGCCGGCGCGTACCCGGCATGGGAGAGGAGCGCGGCGCATGCCTGAACCGACCGAGGCGAACGGCGTCACGACGATCAAGAGTCGCGGCACCGTCACGATCGACATCGACCACTGCAAGGGCTGCGACCTCTGCATCCCTGCGTGCCCGCCCGGCGTGCTCGCGATGTCGGTCGAGGTGAACCACATGGGCTACCGATATCCCGAGCTCTACCCCGGCTGCACCGGTTGCGCGGCGTGCTCCTACGTGTGCCCCGACTTCGTGTTCGAAGTGTTCCGGTTCGATCAGCCGGTGATGACGGAGGTGCCGGCATGACCGCAACCGCACCCGCGCGCGAGCGAGTGCTCATGGAGGGCTCGGAGGCGTTGGCACGCGCCGCGATCGTCGCCGGTTGCCGCTTCTTCGCGGGCTACCCGATGACCCCGTTCACCGAGGTGCTCGAGCACTTCGCCAAGCTCCTCCCCGACGCGGGCGGCGTGTGCATCAACGCCGAGTCGGAGCTCGAAGCAGTGGGCATGACGTGGGGTGCATTGTCCACCGGCGCCCGCGCCGCGTGCGGCTCCACCGGGCAGGGGCTCTCGCTCATGCAGGAGTCGTTCTCGGAGATCACCCTCGCGGAGCTGCCGCTCGTCGTCTTCAACATGGCGCGCGGCCAGCAGGACTACTACCAGGCGACGCGCGGCGGAGGCCACGGCGACTACCGCCACATCGTGCTCGCACCGCAAGACGTGAGCGAGGGCGTGGAGCTCGTGCAGCTCGCGTTCCATCTCGCCGACAAGTGGCGCAACCCCAGATCGGAA
>CAZLEC010000603.1:0-3070 GCA_964558245.1 uncultured Burkholderiales bacterium
TGTTCAACCAGAACTGGGGCGTCGACCTGTCGGTGTCGACACCGCACCTGATCACGGCGCTCGTGGAAGAAGCCGTGTCGGTCGGCCGCCTGGTGCGCATCCTCCAGTTCGAGGGTGGCAACGTCGGCCTGGTCGAGGTCACGCTCGCCGACGATGCGCCGGTCGTCGACCACGCGATCAAGGACCTCGACATCCCGCGCGACGCGACGATCGTCGCGGTCGTTCGCAGCGAGCACGTGGTGATGCCGCGCGGCGACACGATCTTCGAAGCCGGCGACGAAGTCCTCGCGATGGTGACGCACGACTCCGAAGACGACGTCCGCAGAATTCTCACCGGCGGCTAGCGCCCCGCGCGCGATTCGAGCTACCCCGCGAATTCGTAGAGCGGGTTGTACATCACGTTGCTGGAGCCGTCCTTTGTGACGACACCCTCGAGGAACACGCGCCGGCCGGGCGAGATGCCCAGGATCTTGCGCCGACCGAGGAACACGGCTGTGAGCGCGCCGTTACCGTCGGTGATGGTCGCTTCGAGCGCGTCGGCGCCGGCCCGGGGCACGATCCGGATCGATCGGACCTCGCCGCCGACGCGGACCGGCTTCCGCGCGACGATCTCGTCGAGTGCGGTGCAGCCCGTGCTCGAGCACCACTGCACCAGCTGCTCACGGTCGATCTCCTCGGTCGGCTTGGTCAGCCGATCGACGAATTTGCGCAGCGCCACGGACAATTTCCCTTCGCTATCCCAAAGAGTACGTGACGAAGGTGGCAAGCTGAAACTGTCGTGCCCGCTTTGCTCCCCCGCTCGAAGAAGCTTCGGATCGCCCTGATCGTGGTCGCCTCGATCGTGGTGATCGCGATCGTCGCCGCGGTGATCGCGAGCACCGGCGGCTCGGGGAACAAGAAGCGCGCCTCCACGACGAAGCCCACTGCACCGGCGACGACTTCGGCGTTGAAGCTCGAGATCGGCACGGTGAAGGTGCAGAACACCGGCTCGCCGACGAAGCTCGACACCTCGCTCAGCCGCGCCCTGCTGCACGACGCGCAGATCTACGTGAACGACGCGGTCCTCGCGCCGCTCGAGAGCGGCAACGTCGACAACGCCTACGAGAAGGTGTTCGGGCTCTCACTCCGACCCGCGGCGTCGGGACCCGATCGTGGCGCGCTCACGGAGGCCAAGACCGGCGTGGCGCGCGGCCCGGTGCAGGCCACCGCGTCGCGCGTGCGCCTCGACGGGATCGGCGACACCGACGGCAAGATTGCCCTGGTTGCCACGACGTTCACGCTGACCGTGAAGGCGACGACACCGGTCGGCCCGCTCACGATTCACCGGAGCACCGCACTGACGTTCGAGAACCAGTTCGGCAGCTGGGTCGTCACCGCGTACGACGTCGGCGTGCTGCGGACGGTCGGAGCGACCACCACCTCGAAGCACGCATCCAGCCCCGGCGGAACCGGCCGGCACGGAGTCGCGACATGACCACGAACCCGGAGACCGTCTTCCGGCGTCGCCGACGCGCCGCCCGCGTGATCCGACGCGCGGTGATCGCAACCTGCGCGGCGGTGATGGCGATCGTGTTGAGCGTGGGCGCGTTGACTGCCGCGTGGATCGCGGGCTACCGGTTGCCGTTCGCGTCGGGCGCGACCTACCTCCGGGTGCAGAAGCTCGCGCCCGTCGGCAACGCCGTGAGATCCGGCGGTCCGAACGCTCCCTTCTTCGTGCTCCTGGTCGGCAACGACTCCCGCCCGGGTGTCGGCGGCGCCCGGGGCGACGCGCTGCACCTGCTCGGCGTCAACCCCAAGCTGCGCAAGGCCACGATGCTCGACATCCCGCGCGACACGTGCTGGGAGGGCGACAAGATCAACGCCGCCAACGCCGAAGGCGGCGCCGCCAAGCAGGCGGCCGCGGTCGGCGGGCTCGTGGGCGTGTCGGTCAACTACGCGGTCGACGTCGATTTCGACGGCTTCCTCGCGCTGGTCGACGGGGTCGGCGGCTTCCAGATGGACGTGCCGACCGCGATGCACGACTCCTACTCCGGCGCCTACTTCGTGCCCGGGCCCCAACACTTCAGCGGGATCGCGGCACTCGCGTTCTCGCGCGACCGGCACGACTTCCCGCAGAGCGACATCATTCGCACCGGCAACCAAGGTCTGCTGATCCTCGCCGCGGTCAAGCAGCTGCAGCATCAGATGGACAGCGCCGGCGGGCAGTTCCGTCTCATCAGCCTCTTCTACTCGCAGATGCTCGAGCACGCGCAGCTCGACAACCTCGGGATCGGCGACCTCTACCACCTGGGTCGGGTGCTCGAACAGATCCCGGTCTCGCAGATCCGGTCGGTCACGATCCCGACCGCGGGCGGCAACTGCCTGGGTCTTGCGGGCTCGGCCGCCGGATTGTTCTCCGACTTCCGCGACGACGCCGTGCTCGAGAGCAACTAGCACTCGGCAACGACGGCCCGGCTCGTCGCACGAGCCGTCGGCGTCTCAGGCGGTAGGTACCCTCGGCACATGGACGCGTGCGATGTGCTCGACGCGATCGCCGCCGACCCCGAGCTTGCCGGCCGCCTCGTGCATCGCGAGGTCATGCCCGCGCGGCCCGCACAGTTCGCCGACCTCGCATCGCCGCTCGACCCCGAAGTCGGGCAACGCATCGCGGCGCGCGGCATCGAGCGGCTGTACACGCACCAAGCCGAAGCCATCGACCGGCTTCGGGCCGGCACGAGCGTCGTCATCGCGACCGGCACCGCCTCCGGGAAGTCGCTGTGCTACCAGGTCCCGATCGTGGAGTCCGTCGTCGCCGATCGGCGCGACACCGCGCTGCTCGTGTTCCCCACGAAGGCCCTCGCGCACGATCAGCTCCGGGCACTCCGCGCGTGGCTCGTTCCCGGCATGCGCGCGGTCACGTTCGACGGCGACACCGAGACAGACGATCGCGTGTGGGCCCGCAAGAACGCGAACGTCGTGCTCACCAATCCCGACATGCTCCACGTCGGGATCCTGCCTTCGCACCAGCGCTGGGCAACCTTCCTCATGCGACTCCGCTACGTCGTCGTCGACGAGCTGCACACCCAGCGCG